>NZ_DDBA01000032.1:0-44961 GCF_002333005.1 Empedobacter sp. UBA2044 | reverse complement strand
TTGTAGTCCCTAGGGGAATCGAACCCCTCTTTCTAGAATGAAAATCTAGTGTCCTAACCGATAGACGAAGGGACCTCCTTTCGTATTATTGTGGTGCAAAAATAAACGTTTATTTTTTATTACCAAACAATTTTCGAAAAATTTATACTATTTTTTTTAATCAAGTCAAATTGTAGTCCCTAGGGGAATCGAACCCCTCTTTCTAGAATGAAAATCTAGTGTCCTAACCGATAGACGAAGGGACCACTTAATATGAATTAATTAATTCGAATATTATTTATTTTGAATGAACGTCATTTTGTGTTGGGAGTTGTAGAAAAGTCGATGTATAATTCTAATAATTTGAACCAAGTTGAATTATACAGCGACATTTTCATTCCCGATTAATCATCTAAACATTATGATTAACCTTTACAAACAAAACACAAAAAACAATTTCCTTTACACAGTATTCTACTGGTTGTTTAAAAAATCAACAACTATGAACAAGGAAAAAAAAGATTGCAATAATGCAATCCATCTATTAATTTGTAGTCCCTAGGGGAATCGAACCCCTCTTTCTAGAATGAAAATCTAGTGTCCTAACCGATAGACGAAGGGACCACTTTTATTTTATTAAGCTAATCCCGCAATATGTTTCGCTAACTTTGATTTTAAGTTTGAAGCTTTATTCTTGTGAATAATGTTTCTTTTTGCTAACTTATCAATCATTGAAGAAACTTTCGGAAAAACTGTTTCTGCTTCATTTTTATCAGACTCAGATCTTAAAGCTTTAATAGCTGTACGAGCTGATTTGTGATAATATTTATTACGATCGCGTCTTACCGCTGACTGTCTAATTCTTTTTAATGCTGACTTATGATTTGCCATAACTTAAATCTCTTTCTATTTTAGTTCGGCAAAGATATAAACAAATATTTTATCTCGCCAAATTAATTTAATAATTTTCTAAAACACTTTTATGTAGCCCATAGGAGAATCGAACTCCTGTTTCCAGGATGAAAACCTGATGTCCTAACCACTAGACGAATGGGCCGCATGACGGCTTAACCACTTGTTGTGAAAAGCGAGTGCAAATGTAGAACAATTTTTTGGACTTCCAAATATATTTAAAAGTTTTTTTGAATATGCTTTTGTTAAAAAATGTTAAGGAAGTTAATATTTTGTCAAAACAACTCTTATATATAATGAGTTATAATTTTAACAATTACTTTAGCGGTGCTATTAAAATTTATACAAACGAATACTCAATATATGAAAGCATCGATATTAGGTGTAGCTGCAGTGGTTTGCACGATGTTTATTACATCATGTTCATCTTTAACCCCAGTTAGTGAAGCTACAGAATATTCTTCGAGAAGTTTCGTACCGAAACCAAGAGCTATTGAAGCTCAAGCTAAAATAATCAATAAACATGCCAATTTAGATGTTACACCAATAGAAATTAACGATGAAGCGAAATCTATGGTTGTGTTAAACAGCGTTTTAGAAGAAACGAATGAATTGTTTGCAGGGTTTTTATTAAAAGAAGCAGAAACGTATATTGGTACACCTTACCGATACGGAGGCACAACAAGAAGTGGTATTGATTGTTCTGCCTTTGTTAGAAACGTTTTCGAAACTTTCAATAAAAATTTACCTCGTGTATCTGCAGATCAGGCAAGAGAAGGTTTTACAGTTAGTACAGACGAAGCAAAGGAAGGAGATTTAGTTTTCTTTGCAACAAGAGGTCGTGGTAGAGTTTCGCATGTAGGAATTGTTCATGGAAGAAATAAAGATGGAGTTTTAGAATTTATTCATTCATCTACTTCTCAAGGTGTTATGGTATCTTCTTTAAATGATAGATATTGGGGACCAAAATTCTTATACGTAAAAAGAATATTATAACATTATCATAAAAAAAGCATCAAGTAATTTTGATGCTTTTTTTTTGTCTTATTTTTTTATTTTCGATGTTCTCTCAAAATCATCACAAGCAATACAATTAATGGAACAATCATTCCTAAAATATAATATGTATTGATTTGTAAAATTGTTGGATAAAATAATATTGCAGATAATAATCCCACAATTGCTCCACCTAAATGCGCTGAATGCCCGATGTTCCCTAAATTAGTTTTCATTCCATAAACTGAATATCCTAAATATAAAATTCCGAAAATCCAGGCTGGAATTGGTAAAGCAAAAAATAATCTTAATTCCATTTCAGGAAAAGCTGCAATTGCAGCGAATAAAATCCCTGTGACTCCTCCAGAAGCTCCTACTGCCGAATAAAAAGTTTCTTTCTTGTGAATCAACAAAGACAAAAGATTTCCGCCAATAACCGCTGCAAAAAAAACTAAAAGAAACATTCCGTAACCTACATTTAGTTTAGCATTCGAAAAGTCTCCTAATAAAAATCCTTCTGGACTTGCAAAAAAACCGATAACAGGATTCGCAAAAAAGTAAAGAGTTAACATATTGAATAACAAATGAGTAAAATCAACATGTAAAAATCCTGAACTTAAAATTCTATAGTATTCCTTATTATATAATATCGACCCTACTTGGAATTTATATTTTTCAAAAAAAGCTAAATCGTTAAAACCTTTCCAACTTACCAAAACATTCAATCCAATAACGACTAATGCCACAATAGAGATGTCTCCCATTATTCTTCTATATTTTCTTCTTCATTATTATCCTCCTCAATCGCATCAAATAGCGTCGGCTGCGGCTCTTCTTCTGACTCCTCCTCTTCTTCTGGTTCTTCGAATGGAAGCGGTTCTAACACATTAATCTGTTTTAATTTATATGTCGTCAATTGATTTCCTTGCGCTTTAATTCCTTTAACTGTAATAAATTCTTCTAAATTTATCACTTCTGGTTCTTTTTCTAAACCTTTTACTTTCGGGAAAATCAACTCAATAACTGGTAAATAATCTGTCGAAACAACTTTTATTGATGATTTACCATCTTCTAACGTATAAAAAGTTTGTGGAGAAAATGTATCTTCTAAAAGGAAACGTTTCACAAAATAACGATCTTTTTCTGCATCATAATACACGCAAGAAATCGGTTTTGAAGGTTTCCATTTCTCGATAATTTCTAAATCTTCGTCAAAACGATTACTCAAATCAAACGAAACCAATTTTGCTTCACCTTTTTTATTAATCGTTAAAATTTTATCATCACCCTTAAAAGAACCTAATAAAATCCCCAATCCATCTGCATTTAGGCGTTTTGTATCCGTATCAAACCAAATTTGACGAGGTGCTAAAGTCGAAACTCCTTCCTCTTTCAATTCTACTTTTTTGATTGGATATTTTGTTACTAAATTTCCTTTTGATGCACGACCTTTAATCGCTAAATCAGCAAAATTAATATCAAATTTTAATTTTTTGATTCGTTGATGAGTTTTTAAAATAATTGATACAACTTCGGCTTCTCCATTTGGATTTGCTGAAAAATACAACACTTCCGAACCTTTATTACCAGCCGTTAAATCATATTCTTTATCGCGAGTAATTCCCGTTACAGCAAAACGTTTTTGATAAGCCGGACCATTTTTACCATCGCGATAAATCAAGTTATAAATGGTACGTTTATCATTTTTATGCCAAATTCCAACATGAATAATTCCTTTTCCAACAAAAGTTTTTGCATCAACTTTTGTCACAATCATCGAACCATCATGTTTGAAAACCACAATATCATCAATATCAGAACACTCGAATAAATACTCGTCTTTTTTCAATGAAGTTCCGATAAAACCTTCGTTTCTATCCACATAAAAACGTGTATTTGCAACGGCAACTTTTGTCGCATCAATCGTATCAAATGTTCTAATTTCTGTTTTACGTTCTTTTCCTTTTCCGTATTTTGTCTTTAGGTTTTTGAAATAATCGATCGCATAATCAATCAAATTTGCTAAATGATGTTTTACATTCTCGATTTTATCTTCTAATGATTCAATAAATTGTTGTGCTTTATCTAAATCAAATTTTGAAATACGTTTGATTCGAATTTCTGTTAAACGCGTAATATCTTCTTCCGTAACTGGACGAATTAAATGCGCAATATGTGGCTTCAGCCCTTTATCAATCGCAGAAATTACACCTTCCCATGTTTCTTCTTCTTCGATATCGTGATAAATTCTATTCTCGATAAAAATTCGTTCCAACGAAGAAAAATGCCATTGTTCTTGCAGTTCATCTAACTCAATTTCTAACTCTTTTTTCAACAATTCAACTGTATTGTTTGTATTGTGAATTAAAATTTCAGAAACTGTTAAAAATTCTGGTGTTTGTTCATTAATCACACACGCATTTGGCGAAATAGAAATCTCGCAATCCGTGAATGCATACAATGCATCAATTGTTTTGTCTGGACTACTTCCTGGAACAAGATGAATTAAAATCTCAACTTCAGCCGCTGTATTATCTTCAATCTTTTTGATCTTGATTTTACCTTTATCATTGGCTTTTAAAACTGAATCAATCAAAGATCCTGTCGTTGTGCCGTAAGGAATTTCCGTAATTTTTAACGTTGTTTTATCTTCTTGCAAAATCTTTGCACGAATACGCACTTTACCACCACGCAATCCATCATTATAATCGGAAACATCAACCAATCCAGAAGTTAAAAAATCTGGGAAAATTTGAAATTTCTTTCCTTTTAAATGTAAAATTGACGCATCAATTAACTCATTGAAATTGTGTGGCAAAATCTTTGTTGACAAACCAACTGCAATTCCTTCTACTCCTTGTGCCAAAAGCAAAGGAAATTTGATTGGAAGATCAATTGGTTCTTTATTTCGACCATCATAAGATGGTTGCCATTTTGTAGTTTTTGGATTATAGACAACTTCTAACGCAAATTTAGTTAATCGAGCTTCGATATAACGCGACGCAGCTGCTCGGTCACCAGTGTAAATATTTCCCCAGTTTCCTTGCATATCGATCAACAATTCTTTTTGACCAATTTGAACCATTGCATCAGAAATCGCCATATCACCATGCGGGTGATATTTCATCGTATTTCCTACAATGTTCGCAACTTTGTTATATCGTCCGTCTTCCAACTCGCGCATTGAATGTAAAATTCTACGCTGAACTGGTTTCAACCCATCATAAATAGATGGAATTGCTCGTTCTAAAATTACATAAGAGGCATAGTCAAGAAACCATTCTTGGTACATACCAGAAACCTTCTTGATGCTCTCTTGATTGTCTTGCATCATGTTAAATAGCTACTTCTACATTGTTTTTGACCATACAATTAGACTCCACAATTTTGTCTAATTCAGTCAAAATAATATTAATATTTCGGTTAGAAATGAATGCTAAACGAAATTTGACTTTTGTTAAATTGGTAGGATTCTTTTTACTGTTAATATAAAAGACAACGTTTTTTGAAAGAATTCCTTTCTGAAAATCGTATTTGATCAATTTATACTTCGGTAAATCGATTTTGTTCGTTTTTGAATCTAAGAAGGATAAAAATCCAACATTCTTCGTTTCAAAAGTTATGGTTTCACCTTTTGTGTCTATCGCAAAAAATTGATTTCCACTTTTATAGCTTACATAAATAAACAACGCTATAAAAATTGCAACAACATAAGGTGGTATTATGTGATACTTGTAAGGTAAAATACCAGCATACATAATAAGGTTTAGAATGATTAAAATAACGATGGTGAAATTTAGCATTTTAAAGAGCTGTATCACATTTTTATTATTCTTCTTCATATTTATAAAATAGGTGTTTAGGTTAGATAGAAAGTAAGTTTTTTATAAAATATTCTAATTTTTAATAGCTTCTACAGCCAAATTGTTAATAATAAATTCTTGTCTTGTTGGTGTATTTTTTCCCATGTAAAATTCTAAAAGACTTTCGATGGTTTGATCTTTTCCAATCATTACTGGTTCTAAACGAATATCTTTTCCGATAAAATGTTTGAACTCATCTGGCGAAATTTCACCTAATCCTTTGAATCGTGTAATCTCTGGATTTTTAACTTCTTCCAACGCTTTTATACGTTCTGGTTCAGAATAACAATAACGTGTTTCCTTCTTGTTTCTCACACGAAAAAGTGGTGTTTGCAAAATATACAAATGTCCCTCTTTGATCAATTCTGGGAAAAATTGTAAGAAAAATGTAATAATCAACAAACGAATGTGCATTCCATCGACGTCAGCATCAGTTGCAATTACAACATTATTGTAACGTAAATCTTCTAATCCTTCTTCGATGTTTAATGCCGCTTGTAAAAGATTAAATTCTTCGTTTTCATAAACAATTTTCTTTGTCAAACCGTATGAATTCAACGGTTTTCCTCTCAAACTAAAAACCGCTTGCGTTTCTACACTTCTACTTTTGGTAATCGATCCACTTGCCGAATCTCCCTCGGTAATAAAAATAGTTGTATCTAAACGTAATTCAGCTTTCGGATCATTATAATGTTGACGACAATCGCGCAATTTCTTGTTATGTAAACTAACTTTTTTGGCGCGATCACGCGCTAATTTTCGAATTCCAGAAAGCTCTTTTCGTTCCGTTTCTGATTGTTTAATCTTGCGTTCTAATGCTTGCGCAACTTCTGTATTTTTATGTAAAAAGTTGTCAAGATTCGTTTTGATAAAATCATTTACAAACGTGCGAACCGTTGTCATTCCTGGTCCAATTTCATTCGAACCAAGTTTAGTTTTTGTTTGCGATTCAAAAACTGGCTCAATTACTTTGATCGAAATTGCTCCAATAATTGATTTTCTAATATCCGCAGGATCATAATTTTTATTATAAAATTCGCGAACAGTTTTCACAACAGCCTCTTTAAAAGCTGTTAAATGTGTTCCTCCTTGCGTTGTATTTTGACCATTCACAAAAGAATAATACGTTTCCGAATATGATTTCGAGCTGTGCGTCATCGCAATTTCGATATCTTCTCCTTTCAAATGGATGATATCATAAATTGTTTCTTCCTCGATATTATCATTCAATAAATCTTTCAATCCGTCTTTCGAAAAGAATTCTTCTCCATTGAAAATAATTTTCAATCCTGGATTTAAGTAAACATAGTTTTTCAACATTTTGTCTACATATTCTTTTCTGAATTTAAAATTCAAGAAAATCGATTTATCTGGGATAAATGTAATTTTAGTTCCTTTTCGTAAAGATGTTTCTTTTTCATCTTCTTGATTTGCTAAAATCCCTTGCTCAAACTCTGCAATACGTGTTTTTCCATCTCGAATAGATTGCACTCGAAACGATGTTGACAACGCATTTACAGCTTTTGTACCAACACCATTTAAACCAACCGATTTTTTGAAAGCTTGTGAATCATATTTACCACCTGTATTCATCTTAGAAACGGCGTCAACCATTTTTCCAAGCGGAATTCCACGTCCATAATCACGAACCGTTACCTCATCTTCGCGCAGATTAATTTCGATTGTTTTTCCTGCACCCATCACAAATTCATCGATACAGTTATCTACAATCTCCTTCAACAAAATATAAATTCCATCATCTTGAGACGAACCATCTCCCAGCTTCCCAATATACATCCCAGGTCGCATGCGAATATGTTCGCGCCAATCAAGGGTTTTGATATTGTCTTCCGTATAATTTACTTGTTGATCTAATTCTGACATTTGAGTTGTTGAGTGTTAAACGAGTTTTACAAAAATAAGAAAAAATTTCCTAAAAATATTAAGGTTCATTGTTTTGATTTTGAGCAAAAACGACCTAATTTACCAATATGATAAAATCTAAACTACCCAATGTTTCGACAACCATTTTTTCGGTAATGAGTCAATTGGCAAATGAACATCAAGCGATTAATTTAGCGCAAGGTTTTCCTGACTTTAATGCAGATTCTGAATTAATTAGTCGTTTAAATTATTATTCAACACAAAATTACAATCAGTACGCGCCAATGACTGGCGTCGAAAAATTGCGTGTATTACTTTCAGAAAAATATTCTAATCTTTATCAATCTGATTACGATTTTCAGAATGAAATTAACATTACGAGTGGTGCAAGTCAAGCGATTTTTAATGTTGTTTCTACATTAATTCATCCAAATGATGAAGTAATTATTTTTGAACCTGCTTACGATTTATATCAACCAACGGTTGAATTATTTGGAGGAAAAATTGTTCCAATTCAGCTAAAATATCCTGAATATTCTATCGATTTTGAAGAATTGAAGAAAAAAATTAATGATAAAACGAAATTGATTATCGTTAATAATCCGAATAATCCAACTGGAAAAATTTTATCCGAAAATGATTTAAAACAATTTGAACAAATCCTAAAAGATTCAAATTGTTATTTGCTTGCAGATGAAGTTTATGAGCACATTACATTTGATGGAAAATCGCATCAAAGTTTTGCAAAATTAAAATCAGTAAAAGACAAGATTTTCATCGTAGGTTCTTTCGGAAAATTATTTCACATAACTGGTTGGAAAATCGGTTATATTTTAGCCGAAAAAGAATTGATGAAAGAGTTTAGAAAATGTCACCAATTCAATACTTTTTCTACGCATACACCATCACAATATGCAATTGCAGATTATTTAGAAAAACCTGATCATTACTTGCATTTGAATGATTTTTTTCAACAAAAAAGAGATTTATTTGTTAAAGGTTTAGCTTCAACAAATTTTGAAGTTTTGCCTTGCGAAGGAACTTATTTTGTAAGTGCAAATTATGCTAAAATAAGTGATTTATCTGATGATGAGTTTGCAAAACAGTTAACCATCAAAAATAAAGTTGCGACGATACCAATTTCAGCATTTTACCATGATAAAACAGATAACAAAGTAATTCGATTTTGTTTTGCTAAAAAGGATGAAACACTTTTAATGGCTTTAGAAAATTTGAAAAGTTTGTAGAAAAATAAAAGCTCAATCTTTCGATTGAGCTTTTTATATAGATATAATTTAAATCTTAAACATTAAACAAGAAATGCATGATATCACCATCTTGTACGATGTACGCTTTTCCTTCTACGTTTAATTTTCCTGCTTCACGACATTTAGATTCTGATCCGTATGTAATAAAATCCTCAAATTTGATTACCTCTGCACGAATAAATCCTTTTTCGAAATCTGTATGAATAACTCCAGCCGCTTGTGGTCCTGTAGAACCTTTTTTGATTGTCCAGGCACGAACTTCTTTTACACCTGCTGTGAAATAAGTTTCTAAATCTAACAGTGTGTAAGCAGAACGAATCAAACGATTAACGCCTGGCTCTTCTAATCCTAATTCTTCTAAGAAAATTTGACGTTCATCAAACGTTTCTAATTCATTGATATCAGCTTCAATTTGTGCCGCTAAAATCAACACTTCAGCATGCTCATCTTTTACAGCTTCTTTTACTTTTTCTACCCACTCGTTTCCGTCTTTTGCAGCAGATTCGTCTACATTACATAAGTACAAAACTGGTTTAGAAGTAATTAATTGTAACGAATCTACAATTTCTTGCTCTTTTTCGTCCAAATCCATCTCACGAACATTTTTCAACTCTTCTAAATGAGCGATTACAGCTGTTAAAACTTCTACAACTTTTTGTTCGTCTTTATTTCCCGCTTTTGCTGCTTTTTTAGATTTATCGATACGTTTTGTAACTGTATCCAAATCTTTCAATTGCAACTCAATATCAATTGTTTCTTTATCACGCAATGGATTAATAGAACCATCAACATGTGTAATATTTTCGTTTTCGAAACAACGTAAAACGTGAATAATTGCATTACACTCGCGGATATTTCCTAAAAATTGATTTCCTAAACCTTCTCCCTTACTTGCTCCTTTTACTAAACCAGCAATATCTACAATTTCTACAACCGCAGGCACAACGCGCTCTGGATTTACAATTGCTTCTAACTGATTTAGACGAGTATCTGGTACAGAAACTGTTCCTACATTTGGTTCAATTGTACAGAAAGGATAATTCGCCGATTGCGCCTTTGCATTCGACAAACAGTTAAATAAAGTAGATTTACCAACATTAGGCAATCCAACAATTCCACATTTCATATATGTTGTCTCTTTTTTTAATGATTGAATATTAGAACGATGTTCTAATAATTTTGTGCAAAGATAATGATTTCCATTAAATTTATTTAACCGAAGAAACTCTGTTCAATTTTATATTTAATACATTTCCAGAATATGATTTCATTTCACCATAAAAACAATCGCAAGTCGCATTATAAGTTAAATCATAATAATTAGAAGTTTTATCAAGATTTATTTTTCTGAATTTGAGTTGAGGAAAATTAAACACAACAGAATCTGTCACATCTTTTTCATAACCATCTTGAAAATCAAATTCTATTTTTAATTTTGATTTATTTCTTGAAACATCCATAACCGCATCACTCTTTGTCAAAGGAACTTCTACCACTTTCGATTTATAATCCAAAAAATCTTGTTTCCATTTTCCTTCAATTGTTTTTATATTATTGGATGCGCAACTCACAAGAAATAGCAAAAAGATAAATCCTAAAAAATGTTTCATAAGTGTTAATTTTTTATTGAAAATACAATTATTTATTTACATTTACTTAAATACTTATTACAATGAAATTAAAAGCCTTAATCGTAAGTTTTATGATTGCTTTCGCAGGAATCGTAAACGCGCAAACAGCAACAGAAATATTAACAAAAGCTCAAAATCAAGCGAAGGTTGAAAATAAAAATGTCTTTTTAATTTTTCATGCTTCTTGGTGCGGATGGTGTAAAAAGATGGAAAAAAATATGGACGATCCAGCTGTGAAACCATATTTTGATGCGAATTATGTCAAAACATTTATTACTGTACAAGAACGTGCAGAGAAGAAAAATTTAGAAACTCCTGGTGGAGATGCTATCAATGAGAAATTAGGAGGAAAAAATCAAGGTTTGCCTTTTTGGGTAATTTTAGATTCGACTGGAAAAGTTTTAGAAGATTCTCGCGTAAATGGAGAAAATCTTGGTGGTCCAGCTTCTGAAGAAGAAGTAAATCACTTGATTGCAAAACTTGAAAAAACAACGAAAAACGATAAAGTTGATCCAGAAAAAATCAAAGAAGTTTTTATCTTGAAAAAGAAATAATTCACAAAAAAATCCGCTCAATGGACGGATTTTTTTTTATTGTGTTAAAACATGAAAAGCTTCTTCCAAGTTTTTATATTGTCCTTTAAATTCTTCTATCGCTTGATCGGCTACAATTTTTCCTTTATTCAAGAGGATTACACGCGAACAAAGCGCTTCTACTTCTTGCATAATATGTGTCGAAAGTATCACCGTTTTTTCTTTTCCAATTTCTTTAATTACCTCTCTAATTTCAATAATTTGATTTGGATCCAAACCATTTGTAGGCTCATCTAAAATTAAAATTTCTGGGCTAGAAATAATCGCTTGCGCCAATCCAACACGCTGTTTATATCCTTTAGATAATTGATGAATTTTCTTATGTTTTTCTGGTGATAAACCTACTTTTTCAATGACTTCATCAATTTTTGATTTAGGCACATTTCGAATATTTGTTACAAATTCCAAATACTCTCTTACATACATATCCATGTACAATGGATTATTTTCTTGCAAAAATCCAATCAACTTTTTCGATTCAATTGGTTGCGTCGAAACATTAAAATCATTCACAGAAATTTCACCAGAATCTGCATTTATTGCATTGGTAATACTTTTCATCAATGTCGATTTTCCTGCTCCATTTGGTCCAAGTAAACCAACAACTTCGCCATTATTTATAGAAAACGAAACTTTGTCTAAAGCCATCTGTTCACCGTATTTTTTTACTAAATCTGTAATGATTATTCCCATTTGATGAAAAATTTTCGATAAAATTAGCAAAAAAGATTTGGATAACTGAAAAATTATTTTTTAGATTTGTAGAACAATTAGAAAAACGAAATGGCAACATTCAATTATTTTAACGCATTCTTTTTTTACTTTTTTGGATATTATCCAGGAGAGCAGGGACTGCGTTGTCAAAATTGATTGTTAACATTCATAATAAGATAATATAAAGTCCCGCAATTTGTGGGACTTTTTTTGTGGAAAAAAATGAAAGAAAGAGTTGCAATACAAGGTTACATTGGTTCATATCATCACGAAGCTGCCAATAATTATTTAGGAAATGACATCGAAATTGTAGAATGCGACACATTCAAAACTTTAGCAAAGTCGCTTGAAAAGGGAAAAGTTGAAAAAGCAATCATGGCAATTGAAAACACAATTGCTGGGGCAATTTTACCAAACTATGCATTGCTAACGAAATATAATTTGAAAGTTGTTGGAGAAATTTATTTATCAATTCAACATCAATTGATGGTAAAAAAAGGACAAACTTTAGATGATATAAAAGAAGTTCGTTCGCACCAAATGGCATTGTTACAATGTGATAAGTTCCTTGAAAAACATCCAACATGGCGCGTTGTAAATGATATCGACACTGCATTAACAGCCAAAGATATTATTGAGCAAGATTTGAATGATGTTGCTGCAATTGCCTCAAGAAAAGCGGCAGAAGTATATGGATTAGACATTTTAGCTTCAAGTATTCAGACGTTTCAAGATAATTTTACTCGCTTTTTTGTATTGCAACGCGAGCACAACGATTACGAAGATTTCAATAAAGTTTCGATGCGTTTTTCTGTTCCACATAAAGCTGGTGCTTTAGTAGATGTATTAAATCAAATTGCAGAATGTGGAATAAATATGGACAAAATACAATCTGTTCCGATTATTGAAAAACCTTGGGAATACTCTTTCCATATTGACATTACGTTCGAGCAAAAAGAACAATATTATGAATTGCTTGGAAAAATTGCAAGAAAGTTAACGGATTTAGAAATATTAGGCGAATATAAACTGGGGAAAAAATGATAGCAGAAGCCCAACGATTACAAAGTGTTCAAGAATATTATTTCTCGAAAAAATTACAAGAAATAGCGAACATGAAAACCGACATTCCAATCATTTCATTAGGAATTGGAAGTCCAGATTTACAACCTCATCCAGATGTGATCGAGGAATTAATCAAAAGTTCACGAAACGGAATCAATGGCTATCAAAGTTATCGCGGAATTCCAGAAATGCGCGAAGCAATGGCAAGTTTTTACAAAAACAAATTTGATGTAGACGCCAATCCTTCAACAGAAATTTTGCCACTTATGGGCTCTAAAGAAGGAATTATGCACATTTCGATGGCATTTTTGAATGAAGGTGATAAAGTTTTAATTCCAAATCCTGGATATCCAACTTATTCATCTGTTACAGAATTAGTGCAAGCAGAACCTTTATTCTACGATTTGAAAAATGAAAATGATTGGCTTCCAGATTTTGATCAGTTAGAAAAATTAGCCGAGCAAAAACCAAAAATTATGTGGCTCAATTATCCACATATGCCAACCGGAGCCAAAGCCCCAAAAGACGTTCTTAGAAAATTAGTAGAGTTTGCAACTCGTCACAATATCTTAATCGTAAATGATAATCCGTATAGTTTTATTTTGAACGATGAACCGACAAGCATCTTAGGAATTGAAGGTGCAAAAGATGTTTGTATCGAACTGAATTCATTAAGCAAAACCTTTAACATTGCAGGTTGGCGAGTAGGAATGGTGATTGGAAAAGAAAGTTTTATTAATTCTATTCTAAAAGTAAAGTCAAATATGGATTCGGGAATGAATTTTGCGATACAAAAAGCCGCGACAAAAGCTCTTTTAGTTGATGATTCTTGGTACGATGAATTAACAAAAATTTACGCAGAAAGACGAAGAATCATTTGGGAAATCGCTGATATTTTAAATGTAAAATATAATCCCAATGCAGCAGGAATGTTTATTTGGGCGAAGCTTCCAGAAGGAAAAGATGATAAAAAATTTATTGATGAAATTTTATACAATAAAAAAGTATTTATTACACCAGGAAGTATTTTCGGAAGCAATGGTGAAGGATTTATAAGATTTTCACTTTGCGCACCTGTCGAGAAGTTGATTGAAGTAAAGAGAAGATTAGAAGCATGAAAATAATTTCAGTAATCGGTTTAGGATTAATCGGAGGTTCTTTTGCTTTAGCATTAAAAAAAGTTGGTGTTGCCGAAAAAATAATCGGTGTTGATCAAAATATTGAACATCAAATTCAAGCTTTAGAATTAGGAATTGTGGATGAAATCGCTCCTTTGAATGAAGCACTTTCTCAATCAGATTTAGTAGTGATTGCGGTTCCAATTAATTCAATTCAAAAAGTTTTACCAGAGATTTTAGATCAAATTAATGATAAAACGATTGTAATGGACATGGGATCAACAAAAGCTGGAATTTGTAAAAAAGTTTTAAGTCATCCCAAAAGAAAACAATTTGTTGCCACACACCCAATCGCAGGAACGGAAAATTCTGGACCAAAAGCTGCTTTTCCTGAGTTGTTTTTAAACAAAGTTGCGATTTTGTGTGATATTGAAGAAAGCGAAAAAGAAGCAGTAAAAAAAGTAAGAAAAATTTATCAATCGCTCTGGATGAATGTTAAAACAATGACTTCGGAAGCGCATGATGCGCACATTGCGTACGTTTCTCATCTTTCGCACATTACATCTTTCGCTTTAGGACAAACAGTTTTGGAAGAAGAAAAGAATGAAGATGCAATTTTTGACATGGCTGGATCTGGTTTCGAATCTACGGTTCGTTTAGCAAAAAGTTCACCAGATATGTGGACACCAATTTTGATTCAGAATCGAGAAAATTTACTCAATGCTATTGATGCTTATCAAACTCAAATTTCTAAAATCAGAAAAATGATCGAAGAAAAAGACGCCGAAGATATTCATCAATATTTAAAAAACACAAACGACATACGTCGAATATTAAATAAATAATTACTCTCAAATAAAATAAATATTAAATCTTAAATTTGTAAATGTTATGGAAAACAATAACTGGATAAAAGAATACGATAAACCAATGATCATCGCTGGACCTTGTAGTGCAGAAAGTGAAAAACAAATGATGACAATCGCTGAAGATTTGGACAAAGATTATGTGCAAGTTTTCCGTGCGGGAATTTGGAAGCCTCGTACTAAACCAAATTGTTTCGAAGGAGTTGGTGCAATCGGATTAAACTGGTTGAAAAAAGTAAAAGACGAATTCGGAATGAAAATCGCAACTGAAATCGCCAATGCAAATCACGCAAAATTAGCGTTAGAATATGATGTTGACGTTTTATGGATTGGTGCTCGTTCTACGGTAAACCCTTTTACAGTACAAGAAATTGCTGAAGCTTTACGTGATACAGACAAAACAGTTTTGGTTAAAAATCCTGTAAATCCAGATTTAGATTTATGGATTGGTGCTTTGGAGCGTTTAGAAGGTCAAGGAATCAAAAACTTAGGTGCTATTCACCGTGGTTTTTCAACGTACAAAAAGACAAAATACCGTAACAATCCACAATGGCAAATTGCATTAGATTTCAAAAACAAATTACCAAACGTGCCAATTATTTGTGACCCATCACACATTTGCGGAAACAGAACAGGATTATTTGATGTTGCACAGCAAGCTTTCAACTTTGAATACAATGGATTGATGATCGAAACACACAATAATCCTGATGAAGCTTGGTCTGATGCAGCTCAACAAGTAACACCAGCTCGTTTATTAGAAATCTTAAAAGATTTAGAAATTCGTGTTTCTGATGATCCAGATGCAATTTACAAAACTGGAATTCAGAATTTACGTCATCAAATTGATGAATTAGATAACTCTATTTTAGATGCAATTGCTCAACGTATGAAAGTTGCAAACTCTATCGGAGAATTGAAAAAAGAACATAATGTGGCAGTTTTTCAGCCAGATCGTTGGAAACAAATCAAAGATAATTCTGTAAAAGCAGGAGTTTCTTTAGGTTTATCTGAAGATTTTGTTGACAAATTATTGCAAGCAATTCACCAAGAATCTGTTGCGCAACAAAACCAAATTATGGTAAAAAAAGAAGAAAAAATTTAAACAATATTGAAAGGAATTGTCATAAAATCTACTGGTAGTTGGTATCATCTTTTAACCGAAGATGGTGCAACCTATCAGGCAAGAATTAGGGGAAAATTTAGAATAGCCAATATCAAACATACCAATCCAATTGCTGTTGGAGATGAGGTTGAGTTTGAGATTGACAAAGATGATATTGCAGTCATTACAAAAATTCATGATCGCAAAAATTACATCATACGAAAATCTGTTAATCTATCCAAAAAAACGCATATTATTGCCTCTAACATTGATGTTGCTTTTTTGGTTGTAACGCTTTCTAATCCCAAAACTTCGTTTGGTTTTATTGACCGTTTTTTGATTACTGCCGAAGCTTATCATATTCCTGTTGTAATTTTATTCAACAAAATGGATTCATACACGGAAGATGAAATGGCTGAGTTAGAAATTTATAAATCAATTTACAATTCTATCGGTTACGAAAGTCTTGATATTTCTGCTGAAACTGGTCTAAATTTAGATCTTGTAAAAAATCGAATGAAAGATAAAGTGAGTTTGGTTTCGGGACATTCTGGCGTTGGAAAATCAACGTTGTTGAATACTTTAAACCCTGATTTGAACCTAAAAACGCACGAAGTTTCTGATTTTAATAGCAAAGGACAACATACCACAACTTTTGCACAGATGTACGAATGGCCTTTTGGAGGTTTCATTATCGATACGCCTGGAATTAAGGAATTTGGTTTGGTTCATATCGACAAAACCGAATTACAAGGTTATTTTCCTGAAATTTTAGAACTGAAACACAATTGTAAATTTGATAATTGTATTCACGTTAACGAGCCAAAATGTGCTGTACGTTATGCAGTAGAAATTGGTGAAATCGCAGTTTCTCGCTACGAAAATTATCTCACTTTTTTAGAAGAAGATATTTATACCGAAAAATAATAAAAAAGCCGTTTCTTATGAAATGGCTTTTTTATTTTCTCAAATTACGGTTTCACGTAAAAATAATTCAATTTCTCATTTTATTTTTGTTAAAATTAATTGAATGAGCAATTTATCCGTAAAAATCGCTTTAGATTTTGAGGAATGTACAAAGGAACAAAAAGAAAGATTTTTATTGCATTTAGAAGATTTAAATTGGAAACCATTAAATCCAAATAAATTGTGGATTGCTGAATTTGATAATTCTGAAAATAAAGAAAACAGAATAAAAAATATAGAACAAGAAATCATCAATGCAAAAAAAATGTCAAAGCTCTATGAGTTATATTATGCGATAATTGCAGATGAGGAAATCTATTTTAACCAACTAACTTAAACCTATAGCGATTGCTTTCTAAACTTAAATTACAACAAACGTTATAACACATTTAAAAGATGAGTTGTAACGTTTTTTTATTTGTTAATAATTTCTTAAATTCAAATCGATTTTAAATCAATAAAACTAGAATTATGCGAGTGATTTTACAGCGTGTGCAACATGCTTCTGTAATGGTAGATGGAGAAATAACAGGAAAAATTGAAAGCGGAATTTTGGCCTTGGTTGGTTTTGAACCTGATGATACGAAGGAAGATTTTGAATGGATTTCGAAAAAAATAATTAAACTCCGAATTTTCAATGATGAAAATGATGTGATGAATTTGGATGTACAGCAAACAAATGGAGATATTTTGGTTGTGTCTCAATTTACGTTGCATGCGTCTACGAAAAAAGGAAATCGTCCGTCATATATCAAAGCGTCAAAACCGGACATAGCAAACGTACAATATGAAACATTTTTGAACGTTTTAGAATCAAATTTCAAGCCTGTACAAAGAGGAATTTTTGGTGCAGATATGAAAGTCGAATTATTGAATGATGGTCCTGTAACCATTTTTATCGATTCAAAAAATAAAGAATAACTTGATTAACAGATATTGAATGAAACAAACTCTACTTTTTTCAACTTTTTTGATTAGTTCATTTTCTTTTGCGCAAAACTATGCAGTCGATCAAATTCCAGCCGATTTGATAAAAGATGCTTATGCTGTTGTACGAAAAAATGAAGAAAAAATAGAACTTCTAAAAGTTGATGAATTAAAATATACGGAAGACGTTGTCGTAACAGTTTTGAGTAAAGCAGGCGATAATTATGTTGGTGCGCAAGCGAATTATGATGCAAATACGAAAATTGACTTATTCGAGGCAACTTTGTATGATGCAAATGGAAAAGAAATTAAAAAATTCAAGACCAAAGATTTTGGTGACCAAAGTTATGTTACAGGTGGACAAATGTACACGGATGATCGCATAAAATATTTGAATTATACTCCAACAAATTATCCTTACACGATACATTATAAAATTGTTACAACGAACAAAAATACACTTTGGATTCCGCGTTGGTCACCTATACGAGCAGCAAATTTATCAATCGAAAAATCGTCTTATCAATTTGTAAATAAAACATCTTCAACTATTCGATTGAAAGAAGATAATTTTAAAGATTTTGACATTGCAAAAACAGGAGATAACAATAATTTGAGCTATTCATTAAACAATGTTTTGGCATTTAATGAAGAAGATCAAATGGTTGGAAGTCAAAAAATATTTCCTCGCGCTATTTTAGCTTCAAATCAGATCAATATCGATGGTGTTAAAGGAAATTTTGACAATTGGAATGATTACGGAAAATGGACTTTTGATAATTTAATTCGTACAAAATTAGATTTTACTCCAGCTCAAAAATCAACTTTTCAAAACATGGTAAAAGATGCAAAGTCGGATGAAGAAAAAGTACAGATTTTGTACAAACATTTGCAAAATAAAGTTCGATATATTGGTGTACAACTGGGAATTGGAGGACTTTCGCCTTTTCCGAATTCTTATGTTGAGAGCAAAAGTTATGGCGATTGCAAAGCCTTATCTAATTATATGATTGGAATGTTAGATGCAGTGAATATCAAATCGTATCACACCATATTATTTGCTGGAAATCCAATTGATATTGATGAACAAATGATGTATCAACAAGGGAATCACATGATTGTTTATATACCTCTAAATGGAAAAGATATTTGGTTAGAAGCAACAAGTCAAACAGCTCCTTATAATTATTTAGGTGATTTTGCAGGAAATAGAAAAGTATTAATTGTTGATGAAAAAGGCGGAAAAATTATTCCTTCGCAACAATTCAATACAGAAGATAATCAATTATTCGTCAATGGAAATGCAACACTTTTAGCAGATGGAACATTAAATTTTGATTTTTCTGAAACTTCCAAAGGTTTGATTTATGAGAATTTTGCAAGATTTAATCAATTAAGCGAGAAAGATCTTGATGTTCGTTTAAAAAATCGATTTTCTTACTTACAAGGAATATCATTCAAAAAGAAAGAATTTAATAATGATTGGAAAAATGCTGTTTTTACTTCAAATTTCGAGTTTTCAGCACCAAATTATGCTAAAATTCAAGGAAATAACATCATTCTGAATATTATTCCAGTGAATAAAGAAGAGACTTCTGTCAAAAAAATGAAAGATAGAAAGTTTGATTTCAACATCGAGACAGGATATGTTGACGAAGTTTCGTATACATTGACACTTCCTTCTGGTTATAAATTACCACAAAAATTTGATGCTATAACTGTGAAATCTGCTTTTGGAGAATATCAATTAGAAATCAATCCAAAAGAAAATAATGCATTCGAAATAAAACGTATTTACAAACAATTTTCTGGAACTTTTTCGAAAGAAAAATACAACGAATATGTAGAATTTAGAAGACAAATTTCGGGTTACGACAACACAAAACTACTTTTAGAAAAATTATAACACTAATATGAAAACAATATTTACGATTGTTGCGACAGTTGCAACTGTTTCGAGTTTTGCACAAGATGTAAAATTTGGAAAACTATCTAAACAAGATTTCGAGAAAACAAAAAGTACAATTCAAGCTGACGCTCCTGCAGAAGTTTTATATGCTGACGGAAATTATAAAGTTAGTTTTAATACCAATCAAGGAGGTGTTGAGCAAACAAAAAAAGTTTTTTATAGAGTAATTGTTTTTGATAAGGATAAAACACCTGATGATGTTTTGAAAATAGAAATTCCTCTTTACAAAAGCTCAGGATCAGATCAAGATAAATTGATTACTTTAAAAGCGGTTACCTATAACCTTGAAAATGGAAAAATTGTTGAACAAAAAGTTGAGAAAAAAGATATTTTCTTAGATAAAGTCCATCGTTTTATGGATAAACAAACGTTTACATTTCCTAATGTAAAAAATGGATCAATCTTAGAATATACATACGAAATTATTTCCCCTTTCTATGGAAATACTGATACGTGGTATTTTCAACAATCGATTCCTGTGGTTGCAAGTAATTTCACGATGCAAAATCAAGAATATTTTAATTATCAACAAGATTTGAGAGGCGGTTTCGCTCCAAAAATTTCTACAAATTCTAAAGAAGATAATTATACAATTCACAATAAAAGAGAAAGTGATATCTACGGAAGGACAACTCAAAATTCAAGTATTGATAATGCTAAAATGAAAATCAATACACAAACTTATTCATTAGTTAATTTACCTTCTTATTCTCGCGAAGCTTATGTGCTTAATCCGAGAAATATGTTAGCAAGTATTCAGTTTGAGTTAGCTTCTTTTGTTGCTCCAGGTAGAACTTCAGAAAGTTTCTCTACAACTTGGGAACGTATTGGAAAAGATTTGATGGATCACGAAGAATTTGGTCGACAATTAAATGGGAATAATTTTTTAGATGAAACTGTAAACGCTACAATTGTTGGAAAATCTACAAATATTGAAAAAGCTCAAGCAATTTACAATTATGTAAAAAACAACATGGCTTGGAATGATTATTTAGGTCAATATACAGATAAAGGAATTCGAAAAGCATTTAACGAAAAATCAGGAAATTCAGCGGATATCAATCTTATGCTAACAGCTATGTTGCGTAAAGCTGGATTAGACGCAAATCCAATTGTTTTGAGTACGTTGCAAAATGGTTTAATCAATTATTCGTTTCCTTCTCGTAGTAAATTGAATTATGTGATTGTTGGAGCAACAATAGATAATGAGTTTTATTTAATGGATGCAACTGATAAAAATGCTCAAATTAATTTATTACCAATTCGGGCAATTAACGATCGTGGGTTTATGGTAAATGACAAAGGAATAAAAGAAGTTCCTCTTCGTAATTCGGTTATGACCAATGATAAAATATCAATTACGGCAGATTTAAAAGCTGATGGAAATTTGAAAGGTTTATTTTCTAATGTTCGTGATAATTATTTTTATATGTTTGATAAAAGTGAAATCGCAGATGATCCAAAAGCGTTTGAAAAAGAATTTGTAGAAGATTACAATTTTGAAATTTCAGAATTTAAAACACAAGATAATAAACAAAATGTAATTCGTCATCAATTCAAATTTGATGATGTAAAAGTAGATGTGGCTGGAAATAAAATATTATTCTATCCATTTTTATTTGTTGCGAATACAAAACATAATTTAAATCTAGATCAACGTAATTACAATATTGAGTTTGGTGCACCAACTACGAATACAAATACAGTTAAAATTAAAATTCCAGAAGGTTACAAAGTCGAATCTTTACCAACTGAAAAGCAATTTACAATGCCTGATCAAGCTGGTGGATATGCATATAAAGTAATTGAAAAAGATGGTTTTATTATCGCTCAAGCCCAAAAAGTTATTCCATACAGTATTTTACCTGCACAATACTATAAACCATTGAAAGAATTTTTAACAAATATCATTAATGCAGAAAGTCAGCAAGTGATTTTGGTAAAATAATAAAAAATATTCTAAACATCGAATAAAGCCAACTCCAAATACGAGTTGGCTTTTTATTTTTGTACCTTTAACTTTTAAAATTTAAAATAAGATGAGCCTTAAACAAGCACAAACAGACGTTGATAATTGGATAAAAGAACATGGTGTTCGTTATTTTAACGAATTAACAAATATGGCACAATTAACTGAAGAGGTAGGAGAAGTTGCACGTATTATTGCACGTCGTTACGGTGAACAATCGGAGAAAGAATCTGATAAAAACAAAGATCTTGGCGAAGAATTGGCAGATGTTATTTTTGTAGCGCTTTGTTTGGCAAATCAAACAGGTGTTGATTTAGAATCAGCTTTTTACAAAAAATTAGATTATAAAACAAAACGTGACCACGATCGTCATCAAAATAATGATAAATTAAAATAAATATGATTGAAATTTCTGCTCTAAAATCTCCGATAAACAATCAATTAGCCATCACAGGTTCTAAAAGCGAAAGCAATCGTTTGTTGTTATTAAGTCAATTATTTGAGAATGTTTTGACATTAGAAAATGTTTCAAATTCAGAAGATTCTCAATTAATGCAAAAAGCGTTAGCGAACAAAAGTGATTTAGTTGATATTCACCACGCGGGAACTGCCATGCGATTTTTAACGGCTTATTTTTCTATTCAAGATGGACGAAAAATAACGTTGACAGGTTCTGAAAGAATGAAACAACGTCCAATAAAAGTTTTAGTTGACTCCTTGAATGAGTTGGGTGCAGAAATTTCGTATCAAGAAAACGAAGGTTATCCGCCTTTATCGATTGTTGGAAAAAAAATAACGAAAGATTCTATTACAATCCCTTCTAACATTAGTTCTCAATATATCTCGGCTTTATGTTTGATCGGAACGAAATTAGAAAATGGATTAACGATAAAGTTGGATGGAAAAATTATTTCTGTTCCTTATATTCAAATGACAATTCAATTATTGAATAAAGTTGGAATTAATGCAATTTTCGAAGGAAATACAATCAAAATTCCTTTTACTGAAAACATCAAAGCTCAAACATTACAAGTAGAATCTGATTGGAGTTCAGCTTCATATTATTATAGTTTGATTGCTTTATCGCAGAATTCTGAAATTAAAATCTCAACTTATTTCGAAGATTCTTTACAAGGAGATTCAGCTTTAAAACATATTTATGCAGAAAATTTTGGTGTAATTTCAACTTTTGAAAATGGAGTTTTAACATTAAAAAATGAAGATAATTTCATACCAAAATCTATCATCGAATTAAATTTAATCAATACTCCAGATATTGCACAGACGATTTCTGCAACTTGTGTGGGATTGAAAACAAAATGTCATTTAACTGGTTTAGAAACACTAAAAATCAAGGAAACAGACCGTTTAGTCGCACTTAAAAATGAGTTGGAAAAATTTGGAGCAATTATAACAATTACAAACGATTCATTAACGATAGAAGGTTATAATAATTTTGAAAAAACGCCAACTTTAGCAACATATAACGACCACAGAATGGCAATGTGTATGGCGCCTTTAGCACAAATTTACCCAATTCGAATTGAGAATGAAATGGTCGTAGAAAAATCTTACCCAACATTTTGGGAAGACTGGAAACAATTAGGTTTTGAAATTAAATCGATTTAAAATATAACAAAAAAATCCGCTTAATAAGCGGATTTTTTTAGTTTGTATATACTTCATTTATTCAAAATTCTGCATATTTACCAAATTGGCATAAACGCCTTTTTTCTCAATAAGTGAATGATGATTTCCTTGTTCAATAATTTTACCTGCTTCCATTACTACAATTTTATCCGCATTCTGAATTGTTGATAAACGGTGCGCAATAACCAAAGAAGTACGATTTTGCATCATATTATTCAAGGCAACTTGTACCAATTTTTCAGATTTCGTATCCAAAGCAGAAGTCGCTTCATCCAAAACCATAATCGGTGGATTTTTATAAACCGCACGCGCAATACTTAAACGTTGTTTTTGTCCACCAGAAAGCTTGCTACCTCCCTCTCCTACTGACTCTTGATACTTTTCTGGCATTTTTACAATAAACTCTTCCGCATTTGCAATTTGCGCAGCATATTCTACTTTTTCCAAATTTGGACATTTATCACCTAATGAAATATTATTAAAAATTGTATCATTAAACAAAATAGAATCTTGCGTAACCAAACCAAATAACAAGCGATAATCATTTAATTTTATATGTTTAATATCAATTCCATCAATCAAAATTTGACCTGATTTCACATCCCAAAAACGAGTAATTAAATTCGCCAAAGTCGATTTTCCAGAACCAGATTGCCCAACAAAAGCAACGGTTTCTCCTTTGTTAATTGTTAAATTAAAATTCTCAATTACATTATGTTTACCATAAGCAAATGTCACATTTCTAAACTCAATTTTATCTTCAAAAGCTTCAATTCCTTTTGCATCTGGAACATCTTTTATCGAAACATCAGCATCCAAAACCTCAAAAATTCTCTTTGCAGAAACCTCTCCTTTTTGTACATCTGATAATGCTTTCGAAAAGCGTTTAATCGGATCTAATAATGTATAAAATGTTGCGATATAAAAAATAAATTGTGATCCTGTTAAACCATTTCCTTCTAACGATAATTTACCACCAAAAAAAACAATTAATCCAATTGTAACAGCACCTAAAAATTCACTTGTTGGTGAAGCCAAAGCACGTTTTTTCATTACTTTTTGAAGATATTTTCGATAACGATTAATCGATTCATCAAAACGACCTTTTACTTGATCTTCTGCGTTAAAAATTTTGATAATCTTAAGCGAAGAAAGTGTTTCGTCTACATAAGTAATAATGTTAGATAATTCGTCTTGCGCATGAGCAGCAGCTTTTTTCAGACTTTTTCCAATCAACGAAATAATTGTTCCCATAATCGGAAAAACCAAAATAGCGAAAATTGTTAATTGATAGCTAACTGTAAATAATACTACAACGAAAAAGATAATCATAATTGGTGAACGTATGATTTCTACGACTGAATTTAAAATATTAGATTCAACCTCATTTACATCACTAGAAATACGATTTAACATATCTCCTTTTCGTTTTTCAGTAAAATAAGCAACTGGCAAATCAATAATTTTGTTATGAATATCAACACGTAAATCACGTGTCACACCCGAACGTAAATCTACCAAACAAGTTTCTGAAAGAAAACTGAAAATATTTCGAAATAAAAATGCAATAATAAATATCACACACGAAATCGCTAACACATAAACTGGTCCTTGAGTTTGAGAAAGCTCATTCATATAATAAGCTGAATAATCTGAAAAAAATTGTTTCAGATTACCCAAATCACCAGAATAAATAGGTTTTGCGATAACTCCAGTTGTTTTTTCACCAAACAAAACACTCAAAATTGGCATCATAAAAGCCAATGCAATTACATTGAAAAGTGCATAGAGTAAATTGAATATAATCGCTGTAACAAACGAAGTTCTATATGGTTTTGCGTATGAGAACGCTCTTTTAATTAAACTCATTGATGTATTTTAGAAAATCAAAACCTTAGTTTTGAAGTTACAAATTTACGTAAAAAAAATAATGACTATTCTTTTAGAAATAGTCATTATAGAGTAAAATTTTGTGGGTTTGATTACTCAGAGTAACCTTTTCGTTTTTGTTTTGATTTTTATTTAACTCGTTGCCAAGTTTGCGTTCTTCCTACAAGAGAAATCCCGATAAAACCTCTTACGTCTAATTTATCATTTCCGTTAAGAGACATTTTTGCTTTGTATTCCTTTCCACTATTAGGATCAATGATTTTTCCACCATTCCATTCTTTTCCATCTTTTTTAAGACCAGAAAGAATTTGCATTCCTAAAATTGGTTTATTTTTTAATGCTCCTGAACAATCTGTACATTTTGCATCTTCTTTTCCTTTCGTTAAAATCTTAGTGACTTTACCATAAAGTTTTCCATCTTTCTCGAAAATCTCTACGTAAGACTTCGCCTGTTTTGTCTCATCATCAATTGTTTTCCAAGTTCCTATTGGTGATTGCGCATACATTAAAGATGTCAACATAAAGAATAATCCGAATAAAATTGATTTTTTCATATTTTTATCCTTTAAAATTTATTTCACTAAAATAACTATTTTTTAGTGTAAATAAAACACTACGCTTTATTTTTTATAAAAATAATCTCTTTTAAACATAAAAATTCATTTATAACATTAATTATCAATCATTTAATTCAATAAATATTTTTAAATAAATAATTATAAATTTTATTCATAAAAGTCAAAATAGTGTATTATTATGCTTACATAGCAATAATAAAAACGAAGGCATTTTTATGGTTTTTGTCATTTTTATGACAATTTCTTCTTCAAGAATAAAAAAATGAATACATTTGTCTACTATTTTTATAGAGTTTATAGATTGAAGAATGAATCAGCTTACGAAATACAGTTTACCATTTAGAAAACAAGAAGTAGAACCTTTGATAGAATCCATTATTTATGATGAGATTTTTCAACAACCAAATCCTTTGTACAAGAAAGAAGATTTACTCAATCAATTCAATTCTATTTTGTTAAAAATTGTTCCTGAGGAGAAATCGAATCAAATTAGTTTATATTTTTTTGAACAATTTGCACAACTTAGACAAGAATTAGAGGAACTAATTTTTGTTTTTTATGCAAATGATCCTGCATCTAAATCGGAAATTGAAATCATTTTAGCCTATCCTGGTTTTTTTGCAATTGCAATTCATCGTTTAGCACATATTCTCTACAATTTAAATACGCCTATTCTTCCTCGTTTTTTTTCCGAATATGCACATTCTAAAACTGGAATTGATATTCATCCTGGTGCTTCAATTGGAAAAAACTTTTATATCGATCATGGTACAGGAATTGTCATTGGAGAAACAACATTGATTGGTGATAATGTGAAAATTTACCAAGGCGTAACATTAGGAGCGTTTTATGTTTCGAAGAATTTGGCTAATAAAAAACGTCATCCAACAATAGAAAATAATGTCACAATTTATGCTGGAGCAACTATTTTGGGAGGAACAACAATTATTGGAAAAAATTCTGTAGTCGGCGGAAATGTTTGGATTACAGAAAGTATAGAAGAAGATTCTGTTGTCTATCAAGAGAATCAACCACAAATAAAAAAACAAAAAAAAGAACAACATATCAATTATATCATCTAAAACCTTACAACAATGATTTACAATAATGTATTAGAAACCATAGGAAATACACCAATTATTAAACTGAATAAATTATTTCCTAACCATAACGTTTATATTAAAGTAGAAAAACAAAATCCGGGTGGATCAATAAAAGATCGTATTGCTTTGGCAATGATTGAAGATGCTGAAAAAGCTGGAATTTTAAAACCTGGAGGAACAATTATAGAACCTACTTCGGGTAATACAGGAATTGGCTTATCATTTGTTGCGGCTGTAAAAGGTTACAAAATGATTATCACAATGCCAGAATCGATGTCAATTGAACGTCGTAAAATTATGGAAGCTTATGGTGCTGAATTTGTTTTAACTCCAAAAGAATTAGGAATGAAAGGCGCTATTGCAAAAGCACAAGAATTAGCCGAAACAATAGAAGGCGCTTGGGTTCCGCAACAATTTGAGAATAATTCGAATCCGACAGTCCATTACAATACAACAGCAAAAGAAATCCTTGAAGATTTTCCACAAGGAGTTGATTATTTAATTACAGGAGTTGGAACAGGCGGACATCTTTCTGGAATTGGAAAAGCATTAAAAGAAGTTAACTCTTCAACAAAAGTTATCGCTGTAGAACCAACAGATTCTCCTGTCATTTCAGGAGGAAATCCTGGTCCACACGCGATTCAAGGAATTGGAGCAGGATTTATTCCTACTAATTTAGATACTTCAATCGTTGATTCTTCTACTCAGATTACAAAAGAAGAAGCATTTGAATTTGCAAAAAAAGTGGCTAAAGTAGAAGGTATATTTGTCGGAATTTCTACAGGTGCTTCATTGGCTGCAGTTGCTAAAACTTTGAATGAAGTAGACAAAAACACGAAAATATTAACTGTCAACTACGATACTGGCGAACGCTATTTATCAGTAGAAGGTTTATTTTAAATACTATAAAAATTTTTAAACGAAAGGAGATATTGACAAAATGTCTCCTTTTTTTATTCAACAAAGTCAAAAAGTCAGTTTTTAGGTTTTATTTCTACTTTGGAATTTTTTTTGATGAAATACACCAAACAAAACCAATATAAAAAACTAAAAACCAATGGATTTTAATCAATTTACAATAAAGGGTCGTGAAGCGATTCAAGCAGCGCAGCAAATTGCAGTTGCACAAAAAAATCAAGCAATAGAACCAGCTCATATTTTAGGTGGAATGATAGATGTTGATGAAAACGTGTTATCATTAATCTTAGAAAAACAAGGTGTAAAAATGGATATGTTGAAACCTGAGTTGGATTTAGAAATCAATAAATATCCAAAAATAGAAGGTCAACAAGGAAATCATCTTTCCAATTCATCTAACCAAATTTTGCAATCTGCACAAGAAATTGCAAAAGAGATGAACGATGATTTTATCACCTTAGAGCATTTATTATTAGGTATAATCAAGAATGTATCGCCTGTAAGTCAATTATTAAAAAATAGAGGTGTAACATTCGACAACACAAAAAAATTAGTAACAGAATTGAGAAACGGAGAAAGAGTAACTTCTGAAAACGCGGAAGGAACATATAATTCATTAAACAAATACGCTAAAAACTTAACAGATTTAGCAAAAGAAGGAAAATTAGATCCTGTAATTGGACGTGATGAAGAAATTCGTCGTGTTTTACAAATTCTATCACGTCGTACAAAAAATAACCCAATCCTTATTGGTGAACCAGGTGTTGGTAAAACCGCTATAGCAGAAGGTTTAGCACATCGTATCATCAATGGAGATGTTCCTGAAAATCTTTTGAATAAACAAATTTTTTCATTGGATATGGGAGCTTTGGTTGCTGGTGCAAAATACAAAGGTGAGTTCGAAGAGCGTTTGAAAGCCGTTGTGAAAGAAGTAACCGCTTCGAATGGAGAAATAATTTTGTTCATCGATGAGATTCACACGCTTGTTGGTGCTGGCGGCGGCGGAGAAGGTGCAATGGATGCTGCAAATATCTTGAAACCTGCTTTGGCTCGTGGCGAATTACGTTCGATTGGTGCTACAACTTTGAATGAATATCAAAAATATTTTGAAAAAGATAAAGCTTTAGAACGTCGTTTCCAGAAAGTAATGGTAGAAGAACCAGATGAAGAATCGGCTATTTCTATTTTGCGTGGAATCAAAGATAAATACGAGCAACACCATAAAATTGGAATTAAAGACGAAGCAATTATTGCGGCTGTAAAATTATCAACACGTTATATTACAGATCGTTTTTTACCAGATAAAGCCATCGATTTGATGGACGAAGCAGCTTCTAAGTTGAGAATGGAAATGAATTCTAAACCAGAAGATTTAGATAAATTAGATCGTAGAATTATTCAATTAGAAATCGAAATTGAAGCGATAAAACGCGAAAATGACGAGAAAAAATTGAATCTTTTAAAAGAAGAATTATCTAATCTTCAAGATGAAAGAAATCATTTGAATTCGAAATGGGAAGCGGAAAGAAATCGTGCCGATGAAGTTCAAGATTTAAGAAAATCTATCGAAAATATCAAATTCGAAATTGAGCGTGCAAAACGAGATTACGACTATGCAAAAGCTTCCAAATTAGAGTTTGAAGATTTAGTTAATGCAAAAAATAATTTAGAAGAAGCTGAACATAATCTAGAAGAAAATAAACAAAATAAACTGGTAAAAGAGTTTGTTGATGCGGATGATATTGCAGAAGTTGTATCGAAATGGACAGGAGTTCCGGCTCAGAAAATGATGCAATCTGATCGCGAAAAATTATTGAATTTAGAAAACGAATTACACAAACGTGTTTTAGGTCAAGAAGAAGCAATTATAGCAGTTTCTGATGCCATTCGTCGTTCTCGTGCAGGTCTTAGTGACGAAGGAAAACCAATCGGTTCGTTCTTATTCTTAGGTTCAACTGGTGTTGGGAAAACTGAGTTGGCAAAAGCCTTAGCCGAGTTCTTATTCGATGATGAAAATGCAATGACTCGTATCGACATGTCCGAATATCAGGAGCGTCATGCAGTTTCTCGCTTGGTTGGGGCACCTCCGGGTTACGTTGGTTACGACGAAGGTGGTCAGTTAACAGAAGCGGTTCGTCGCCGTCCTTATTCAGTTATTTTGTTGGACGAAATTGAGAAGGCACATCCAGATGTTTTCAATATTTTGTTACAAGTTTTGGATGACGGACGTTTGACAGACAACAAAGGTCGTGTGGTTAACTTTAAAAATACGATTATCATTATGACATCGAATTTTGGTTCTCATACGATTTTGGATAAATTCTCAAACATTGACGAAAATAATGTGGCACAAGTTTATGATGAAACAAAAGATGTCGTTTTTGAGGAATTGAAACAAAACTTTAGACCAGAATTTTTGAATCGTATTGATGAAATTATTTTGTTCCGTCCATTGAGTGAAAATCAAATTTCTGGAATCGTGAATATCTATTTAAGCGGAGTTGCGAAGAAATTAGCACAACGCGATATTACATTAGATATTACGCCAGAAGCTGTCGATTATTTAGCAAGAAAAGGCTACGATCCTCAATTCGGAGCAAGACCATTGAAACGAGTTATTCAACAAGATGTATTAAATGAACTTTCAAAAGAAATTTTAAAAGGAACAATAAATGATAATGATGCGGTTTTAATCGATTATTTCGAAGAAAAACCTGGAGATAATAAATTAGTTTTCAGAACTAATCAATAAGTATTTTACGATTTTATTCATGTGTAAAAAATCCGCTCGTTGAGCGGATTTTTTTATTTCTTCTTTTTATAAAGCGGAACAGTGCTACACGCTTCACCAAACATTAACGAGCTTACAATTGGTTGTAAACGTTCAATTAACTGAATATAAGCCGATTCTGGCACAGGTTTGTGAGAGCAACCTTTCACTATTATTTTTCCATCAACATAATCTTCATAAGGCAAATGATCTACAATTTCTGTGTACAAAATCGTATCCAAATCTTGCAAACTTCCATGTACAATTCGTTTCGCAATTGGCGACAAATAGGTTGCAACCAACAAATAAGCCCAAGACGGAACAATCGCATCCGCAGTACACGTTAACGCTACATATTTATCTTGATATTGTGTCCAATCATGATTTTTAAGATTTTCTCTAAAATCCTTTTCTCTAAGAATCAATTCTTCATATAACCAATCTTTCAAGTCAAAAACAACACGATCTCCATCAGGATAATAATCCTGTAAATCAATTGTTACTAAACTACTATTGGCAACTTTATTTATAATTTCGTCTGACATTTTTCTTTGTTTGAAAGAGTAAATTTACGCAATAAAAAACATTGAAATCTACTCCACTTATAGATTTCTCCTATCTTTGTAAGAAGAAAAATGATTTCCATTGAAATACTATATCATTGCAGGTGAAGCTTCGGGCGATTTGCACGCATCGAACTTAATGAAAGAATTAAAATTAAAAGATCCACAAGCTGAATTCAGATTTTGGGGAGGAGATTTGATGCAAACGCAAGGCGGAACTTTAGTCAAACATTACAGAGATTTGGCGTTTATGGGTTTTGCTGAAGTTGTAATGAATTTGAGAACGATTTTAGGAAATATTTCGGTTGCTAAAAAAGACATCGAAGCTTATCAGCCAGATGCAGTTATTTTAGTTGATTATCCTGGTTTTAATCTCAGAATTGCTGAATTTGTAAAAAGTCTTGGAATTAAAATTTACTATTATATTTCGCCACAAATTTGGGCTTGGAAAACTGGTCGAGTTCATAAAATCAAAAAAGTTGTCGACAAAATGTTTGTGATTCTTCCGTTCGAAGAAGAATTTTATCAACGTTACAATTACAAAGTAGATTTTGTCGGAAATCCATTATTAGATTCGTTGAATAATCTTCCGCCAATTGATGAACAACAATTTAGAAAAGATCATAATTTAGACGAAAGACCAATTATTGCTTTACTTCCTGGAAGTCGAACACAAGAAATTAAAGTCAAATTACCTTTGATGCTTTCAGTGGAAAAAGATTTTCCCGATTATCAATTTGTTGTGGCTGGTGCACCATCTCAACCAATCGAAAATTATAAAAAAATTGCAGGCAACAACTTGAAAATTGTTGAGAATAGAACCTATGATTTATTACGAGTTTCTCATGCAGCCTTGGTTACATCAGGAACAGCAACATTAGAAACTGCTTTACTGAAAGTTCCAGAAGTTGTTTGTTACAAAGGAAATGCTATTTCGTACGAAATCGGAAAACGTGTTGTAAAAAACATTCGTTTTATTTCGTTGGTAAACTTGATTATGGACGAAGAAGTAGTGAAAGAGTTAATTCAATATGATTTAACTTACGAAAATATCAAACGAGAATTAGATTTAATTTTAAATTCTCCTAAACGTGAAAAAATCATGAAAAGCTACGAAGAATTGTATCATAAACTTGGTGGAATTGGCGCTTCAGAAAGAACCGCTTCACTAATTACTGAGGACTTAAAAAAATAATTAAAAAAAAGTAAAAGTTTGACGCAACCTTTTATTGTTTTTTTAATCTTGTAAGCTATAGATGTCATTCAGATCTAATTATTAAAATGTTTCAGGATTGACTTAATTAAAGTTTACACCTATTCTAACAAAGTAATCCTCTTGATTTTCAAGGGGTTTTCTTATTCTATATATTAATTTCTTATTCTTTCACGCAACCTTTTCTAAAATCTATATCTTATTTTTATAACGATTAAAACTCATACAATGAAATTAATGAAAAGATTAAGCATGTTTGCTTTGGTAGGTATTTTAGGTTTATCAACATTTAGTTGTTTAAATAATGATGACTCAGATTATATGAATTATGGTTTTTTAGCAACAACGGCAATTAATGTTCATGAAGACTCTATTCAGCCAGTAGGAAAAACTACAAATATTCGAGTAACGTACGAAAAAACAAATTCTTGTCAAAATTTTATTCAATTTAGCTCTTTACAAGGAAGTACAACTTTTAAACACAACATTGGTGTTTATGCAAGTCAAAGTAATGGAAACTGCACGCAAAATACTTCGTACGAAACAAAAACTTTGAAGTTTACACCTAAAGAAGCTGGTGAGTACACATTAAGATTTTGGACGGGAAATAAACCAAATTCAACTGAACCAATTTATGACTCAATTGTGTTAAATATCAAAGAAAAATAAAGTCCAATAAGTTTTGAATAGTGACTCTCTTGAAATTTTAATCAAGCAATGTCAAGAACAAAATAGAAAAGCTCAAGAAGAAATTTATGTTGAGTTTTCACCTGTTTTGTTCTCGATCTGTCTTCGTTATGCCGAAAATTATGAAGATGCGCAAGATATTTTTCAAGAGGGTTTTATTCATATCTTCAATAAAATAAATCAATTCAAATTCGAAGGATCTTTTGAAGGTTGGATGAAACGGATAATGGTAAATCTTAATTTAGAAAAACTAAAAAAGAAGAATAATTTACCTTTTGAAGATTTCGAAAATCTCATTATCACACAGGAAGATGACGACGAAGTTGAAGAAGATTTTGATTATCAACAGTTGTTAGAAGCCGTTCATAATCTTCCACCACAATATAGGCAAGTTTTTAACCTCTACGTTTTTGAAGAATATTCGCACCAAGAAATTGCAGAAATGCTGACCATTTCGGTTGGAACTTCAAAATCAAACTTATCAAGAGCACGAAATTTATTAAAACAAAAACTCAATCAATTAAAAACTGTCACAGAAGATGAACAAATTTGATCAACATATTAAAGATAAACTCTCGCAACCACAACTTCCTCCTTTGGATGCTTGGAAAAATATTCAGGAGAAATTAGACGAGAAAGAAAAGAAAAAACGAATCATTCCTTTATTTTATTGGATTGGTTCTACTGCGGCATGTTTAGTTGTGGGAATTTCTATCTATTATTTTAATCAAAATGATACAATTAACGTTAATCATATGCCGACTAATGAAGTTGTAAAAACAAAATCGACTTCTAAAGAATCTATCAAAAAAGATTGGAATAATATTGAACATACAAATGAAAAGTCTTTTGATAATAAGATTGTTTCTTCTGTAAAAAAATCTTCTAAATCAAATCAAAAAACAATTCAAAGTTCAAGTTCATATTTTGAAAATATAATTGGAGAATCAACTTTATTTTCGAATACAATTCCAAATCAAAAAGAAGATAAAACACTAGAATTATCTCAAAAGAATTCAACTCAAAAAGATAATTTTGTACAAAATAATTCTTCAATCAATCCAAAAAATGAAGTTTCTGAAAAAGAAACTAATCCTAAAATTTTAGAAGAAAAACCATTAGAATTAGTTCTTCAAGAAGAGGAAAAAAAGAAAGAGAAAGTAGAAATCAAACAGAAATCTCCACTTCTGACGATTTCTTCGTACATCAATCCAACAAAAGTGTTAGAATCAAAATCTATTTTAGCAAATGAATTTAATGATTACAACATCAAAAATAACATTACAGTTGCTTATGGCGCAAAAGTTTCTGTTCGATTAAATGATAAGATAAATGTTCGTTCGGGAATTGCAAAAGTTGAGTTGGAACAAAATACAACCAATATAAATTCGGGAATCAATACAGGTGTTTATGCACTTTCTGCAAGCATGCCAAAATCATCTAACAATATCACATATCATTCGAATATTCGAGTTGTAGGTGATAATATATCACATACAACAATGACCATGTTGTCTTCTGAAACCAATACTATGGAACAAAAAGTTCATTACATCGAAGTTCCATTAGAAGTTGAATATAAATTGGCAAGTTTTGATAAATTCAATATTATAGCAATAGCGGGAGGAAGTTATTTTGCTGTAACGAAAAATTCTATTTCATTAGCTGATACTAATACAAGATCAAATTATAAATTAGGCGAAGCAAATAACTTAAATAATTCGAGTTATAGCGCTAACGCTGGAGTTAAGTTAGAGTATAATTTATCAAATAAATCAAGTATAAATTTGGAACCAAATTATAGATATATGCTAAATCCATTGAAAAATGTAGATGCTAAAAATCCTTCTTTATTAGGATTGAATATAGGTTTTTCAATTAAATTTTAACAAAAAAAGACGAAGATTATTCTTCGCCTTTGTTATTGTTTAATTTGATTACAATTGTATTATTTTCTTCAGTCATATCCACTTTGGCTTCCTCAAAAGTTGGCTCACGCAAAATAGGATCTAAATTCTTAGAAAAACCATACGGTTCTTTACGCACACCCAAAAAACTTTTATCAAGCTGTTTATTATTGTTCGTATCCAAATACACTTTTACCGCATAAAATGTTGGCTCAATATCTTTAAAAACCGTTTCATACTTGTCTATATCAGCAACTGGAACGTACAATTTTTTGAATGCATTTTGACCTTTTGTATAATTTTCTACATTTCTATAAAACTCTATAGCCAAATTTCCTTTCATTTTCTTAAGGTTTGTGATTGATAGTTTTACATCAATTTGAGCCATTGCCATTTGAGTAAAAAATAACACAATTAATATAAGAATCTTCTTCATTTTTTTATTTTTTTAATCAATTCATTTACAAATAATTAAAACCTACTATTTGTAAAAAAATTTATAAATTATTAGGATGAAAAAGTATCTCTTTTTTACCCTAACAATTTGTTTCTCAATCGGAATAATTTTATCCGAATTATTAATTCCTGCTACAAATTTACGAATTATATTTTTTTCATTAATTATTCTACTTTTTATCTCTTTGTTAAAAAATAATAATCGTCAAAATATAATCACTTTTTTAGGCATTTCGATGATTTTAGGCTATTATATTCATCAAAATTATAATAGACATTCAAAAATTGATTTCGAATCTGTTTCGAGAATTCATTTACTAAAAGTCGTTTATAGTTCTAATTCTACCGAAAAATATACCAATTACGTTGTAAAAGATATTGAAACGAATGAGCAAATTTTACTTCATATCAAACCTCAACAACAAATTTTATATCCCAATGATGAAATCATAATTTTAGGAGAAAAAAGAGAAATCCAAGAACCGTTAAATCCATATCAATTTGATTATAAACGTTTCTTAAACAGAAAACGAATTTATTCTCAAATCTTTACAAATGAAATTATTTCTATTCACAAAGAAGGAAATGGATTTCGAAATTGGGTTGCCAAATCGAAAGTCAAGATTCGAAAAGAACTAACAGAACAAGGTTATTCCCTTGAAAGTAGAGCGATTATTTCGTCTATGCTTTTGGGTGATAGAACAGAGCTTTCGCAAGAACTCAATCAAAGTTATGTAGCAACAGGAGTTGTGCATATTTTATCCATTTCTGGTTTACATGTGATGATGATTTACATGATTTTACAATTCGTTTTACAACCATTATTAAAGCTAAAACAAGGTCGAAAAATTAGAATAATTATTAGCTTAATATTTATCTGGATCTTTGCTTTTTATGTCGAATTACAACCGCCAGTTTTTCGTTCTGCGTTGATGATTACCATTTATTATATTAGCGAATTACTCAACCGACCAAAAAATATTTTTCACACACTTTCACTTTCTGCTTTTATCATTCTAGTTTTTCAACCTAATTATTTGTTTGATGTTGGCTTTCAATTGAGTTTTTCAGCGGTCTTTTTCATTGTTTGGCTCAATCCAATTTTTGAGTATTATTGGAAAGTTAAAAATAGTTTCCTGAAGAAAATCAAGATTATGATTGAAACAAGTTTATCTGCTCAATTAGGAACTTTACCAATTTCGGTCTTGTATTTTAATCAATTTTCAGGATTGTTTTTATTTGGAAATTTAGTCTTGATTCCTGCTTCCTTTTTTATGATTTGTGGCGGTATAATTAGCATTCTTCTCATCATTTTTGATCTTAATATTCCAATCTATACGTGGATTTTCAATCATTTTATTTATTATTCAAATCAATATATTTATTGGTTAGCGAACTTCAAGTTTATTGCAAAAGATGTTTACATCAGTTTATTTACCGCAATTTTGATTGGCGTTATTTTATATGCATCAAAACCATTGTTCCTAAAAAAATCTAAACTAGCATTATTTGTTTGTTTAATTTCTTTATTTCTAATTCAAGTGGAACGATTTCACCAAATTAATCAACTCAATCATTCGAATGAATTAATCGTTTTTAATCAATACAAGAATAGTATTATCGGCATAAGAAATCAACGAAGTTTAAGCATTTTAAGTGAAAATCCTTTAGATGAAAAAACATATAATTTTACGATTAAACCATATAAAATCCACGAAAGAATAAAAGATGTTAGTTTCTACACTTATGATTCAGACTTTAAACATCAACATTTTATCAAACATCCAAATTCTATTGAAACGAAGTCATTTAAGCTCTTATTAAATGAAGAACATTCTGATATTCCTTTTTATGTGTTAATTCATCAATCAAATCTTTATCCTTTCGAAAATAATGAAAATTTAAAAAGGGTAATTGCTGATGCCAGCAACTACCCTTCTATTGTTACAGAACTCGAAAAAACTTCTGATTCTGTTTTATGGAAAACCTCTCAACAAGGTTATTTCTCGATTAAATTTTAATATCGTTTATGAAATCTGTTGAACTACGATAACCCAAAACGACTTTGTTGATATCTCCTTTTCCGTTCATCAAAACAGTTGCAGGATAACTCAATTGTCCGTTTGTAAAGGCATATGCCATATAATTCGCTTTAGCAGGCGCAATATATGTGTACTGAATTCCCATAAATTTTACCATATCCTTTGTTTCTGCATCAAATTTTACCGCAATGTAATTTTTGTTTACATAATCTGCGACTTTATTATCTGTAAAAGTTTCTTTGTCCAAACGCTTACAGAATCCACACCAAGTTGTATAAAAATTAATCAATACAGGTTTTTCTGGATGTGCTTTTATTTCCTTTGTTGCTTCGTCTAATGATAACCATTTAATTTCTTGTCCGAAAAGAAATGATGATAAAATTAGGGCAGCGATTGCTAAGCTTGATTTCATAAATTTCAATCTTTATTATTTAACTCCGTGCATCAATTTCTTCATAACTGGATTTAATGCGATAACGATTAAACCTGCTACAATTGGTACAATTGTAAAAATTAAGAAGAAAGTTGATAACGAATATTCTTTTGTAATATTTTCGATTTGACCTCCTAAAATGGCTGCCAATTTGTTACCAATTGCAATTGCAAGGTACCACATTCCGAACATAAATGCAATCATACGTGCTGGAACTAATTTTGATACGTACGAAAGTCCAACTGGAGATAAACAGAGCTCGCCCAATGTATGGAACAAATAAGCTAATACTAACCAGATGATAGAAACGCGAACGCCTTCTGAAATTCCGTAAGAACCGAAAGCTAAGAATCCGAATCCGATTGCCATAATGATTAATCCTAAACCATATTTTACAGAAGCTGATGGGTTGTATTTAGAATCCCAAACACGAGAAACTAATGAAGCTAATGCAATGATGAAGAAAGAGTTTAATGTAGAGAACCAAGAAACGGTAATTTCTACTTGAGAATCTTTAATCTCTGCTACTTTCGCAGGAACAACTTCAGATGGTTTGTTTTGATTTTTATATTCAGTATCTAATTTCACTAAACTTTCTGGAGAAACTAATACAAATTTATCTCCTTCTTTGTGAATATTAATATCAGATCCTTTTGTTAAAGCGTCTTGAGAAGCTAAATTAATTGTTTCAGTTACAATTTTATCTGTAGAGTTTGCCACATAAGAAGCCGTAACTGGTGTTTTATCAAAAACAGGTTGTCCTTCTTCGTTCATCACTTGTTTACCAGCGTCGTCTAATTTAGCCGTTTCAATTGCTTGGTAAGAAACATCGTAAGAGTGAGAAGTCCAGTTATAGTTTAACATCCAAATTGCAGCAGCCCAAATTCCTAAGAAAGTAAACGCTAAAACAACATTAGATAAAGCCGCTTTTTTAAATGTTTGTTTTGCTAATAAAATCAATACATACGAGATGAACAATAATGGAACAACTGTTAATAATGTATTGAAAACGTTGAATGCCATTGCAGCACCTCCAATTAAGTTACGTTCTGTATTATCACGCGCAAAGATTACTAATGATGTAGCTCCTTGTTCGAAAGACATCCAGAAGAAGATAACGAAGAAAGCAAAAATAATTACCGCAATCATACGATCACGAACCACTTTTGTATAATTTGCCAAACGACGAATTACCACAAAGAAGAACAAGAATAATGCTACTAAAATAACGACATTTTGTCCTGATAATCCTCCGATAGAGAATGGGAATAAGTTAATTCCACCAATTGCATTTAACGGATCATTGAACGCATATCCTAATCCTAAAAGCGTCATAATAACGATCAATACTTGATCTAATACTGTAAAAGGATTTGGTTTTTCTCCTGGTTCGTATTTTGGTGTATCATCATCAGCAGTAATTTGATTTCCTGTTTTTGAAGGAACCTCACCGATATACCCAAATAATGGTTTTGCTAACCAGAACTGTAATGTTCCTAATAACATGAAGATTCCAGCTAAACCAAATCCCCAGTGCCATCCTACTTTTTCTGCTAAGAATCCACACAACATCATTCCGAAGAATGCACCAGCGTTAACTCCCATGTAGAAAATTGTATAAGCACCATCCTTTTTCTCAGGAAAGTCTTTGTACATTTCTGATAAGATAGATGTCATATTTGGTTTAAAGAATCCTGTTCCAATAACCAAACACGCCAATCCTAAATATAAAAAGATAGGTGTATCAAAAGCCATGAATGCATGACCAAGAGTCATAATAATCGCACCAATTACAACTGCCCATCTATAACCTATGTATTTATCGGCAATAATACCTCCAAAGATGGGCGTAATGTATAATAACATTGCGTATGTTCCATATAAAGCAGTTGCTTTTTCTATAGACCATTCCCAACCTGGATTTAACCCAATAACTGCAGCTGTTAAAAACTGAATTAATAAAACGCGCATTCCGTAGAATGAAAAACGCTCCCACATCTCTGTAAAGAAAAGCACGAACAACCCTGACGGATGCCCAAGTACTTTTGAATCAAAGAAATTTTCTGATTTTGAACTCATGTTTGTTTGTTAAAAGTATATCTTAAAAGTTATTTTACGTCTTGCATTAATTTACGAATAAATGGAGACAATACGATGACAACAACACCTGCAACTAAAGAGTAAATTGCCAATTGTTGATAACCATCTGTATAAGCCATTAATTTATCTGTTAAAGATGCTGTTGGACTTGGATCTGACATTCCAGCTCCTAAGATTCCTGCTAAATATTGCCCGTAAGCAGATGCTAAGAACCATAATCCCATCATCATTCCTCCTAAGTGTTTTGGAGATAATTTTGTTACCATTGATAATCCAATTGGTGATAAACACAACTCTGCAATTGTAACTGCAAAATATGCTAATGCAAATATTTCTAATGATGATAATCCATTTTCGTCAGCAAAAAATCTTAATGAATAGAAGATATAATAAGCCCCTGCTAACATCAAGAAGGCTAAACCAAATTTTACAACTGTGTTTGGCTCAATTTTCTTTTTCGCCATCCATAACCAAACTAATCCTAATAAAGGTGAGAAAATAATAACATACAATGAATTTGCACTATTATTTACAATGTTTGGATCTAATGGAACGCTAAATAAAGTTGAATGTAAGTTTTTGTTAGCAAACAAAGCTAAAGAACCTCCTGCTTGCTCAAAAATTGCAAAGAATAAAATAGAGAACGTAATCATGATAAAAGCAGCGATAAACTTACTTTTTTCTTTAGAACTTGGTATTTTATATAATTGAATTAAATAATAAATAATTGCCAATGGTCCTACAATAAACATAAACATATCTGTGTATGCTGTATTATGAATCATGATAAAAATTAAAGGAATACAAACCAATGCTCCTACATATACGGCTACTTCTCTAATTAATCTTATCTTAGGATCCATTTTTTCAAGTGGAGAATCTCCAATTGGTCCCAGCTCGTTACGGATAAATAAGAATAAAACAACTCCAATTATCATTACGATACCAGCCGCTAAGAAAGCATAATTCCAACCAACTTGTTTACCTAAATAAACACAAACTATACCTCCTAAAAATGCACCTATATTAATCCCTGAATAAAATAAACCGAATCCGGCATCACGTCTTGGATCATCTGCTTTGTACAGTTCTCCAACCATCGAAGAAATATTTGGTTTGAAAAAACCTGTTCCAATAATACTTAATGTAATTCCGTAATAGAAAAATTGATGAGGATCTGTTGCAATTAATAAGTTTCCTGCAACCATTACCAACCCTCCGAAGATTAATGATTTTTTGAATCCTAAGATTCTATCTGCAAAAATACCTCCAATAAAAGTAAATGCATAAACAAAAGCTTGGATTGCTCCATATTTTAAATTTGATTCTGCATCCGTTAATCCCAACATATCTACCATAAAAATGGCAAGAACTCCTCTCATTCCATAGAAGCAGAAACGCTCCCACATTTCTACCATAAACAAATGCCAAAGCTGTTTTGGGTATTTCCCTTCAAAGTTTTGAATTTGCTCTAAAGTTAATTTTTGACTCATAATTTCTTTAACTAAGCGCTAATATATCATTTAGATTTTATTAGCAATCAACGAAAATAAAAAAAACCTCCGACAATGCAGAGGTTTTTTTTGTTTAATGTATGATTTTTGTCAATTTGAATAATGTTTCATCTTATTCATTGGCGTATTCTAATAAATACAGCTTTTTTCTTACAAATTCTTCTTGATAAAATTTGTCATTTTACGATATAACTGAATTCTTGTGTTTCCACCATAAATCCCGTGATCTTTATCGGTATAGATTGCCATATCAAAATCTTTGTTCGCTTGTACCAACGCTTCCGACAATTCGAATGTGTTTTGTGGATGTACATTATCATCAGCAGAACCAGAAATTAATAAGAAATTACCTTTCAAGTCGTTTGCATAATTAATCGGTGAATTATCGTCATAACCAGCAGCATTCTCTTCTGGTGTACGCATAAAACGCTCTGTATAAACAGAATCATAATAACGCCAATTCGTTACAGGAGCAACTGCAATTGCCGCTTTGAACACATCATTCCCTTTGAATAATACATTCGAAGCCATGAATCCTCCATAAGACCAACCCCAAATTCCGATACGAGATTTGTCCACATAAGGTAAATTACCAATCTCTTTTGCTGCTGCAATTTGATCTTCTACCTCATATTTCCCTAATTGCAAATACGTTTGTTTCTTGAAAGCTTCTCCTTTATATCCCGTTCCTCGACCGTCAACACAGAAAACGATGTAACCTTCTTGTGCCAACATCATGTGCCAATAATCATTCGAGTTGAAATACGCATTGTTTACATTCTGAGAACCCGGTCCAGAATATTGATACATCAAAACTGGGTATTTTTTAGTTGGATCAAAGTTCTTTGGTTTGATTACATAAGCATTCAACTCATTTCCAGCCGCAGTTTTCAACACAAATAATTCTTTTGTTCCAATATTATCTGTATTCAATTTATCTTTTAAAGAAGTATTCTCAACAATAACACCCAAATCTTTACCAGATTTAGATTCTACTAAACTAATTGTTTTTGGAGTCGTTGTATTCGAAAAAGTATTAATGAAATAAGTAAAATTCTTACTGAAAGCAGCCGAATTTGTTCCATTATTTTTCGTCAACATTGTAGTTTTCTTACCATCTAAACTAACCGAAGAAATTTGTCTTTCTGTCGAAATACGTTTTCCATTATTCGAGTTAGATTGATAATAAAGTGTTTTATTACCAGGATTATACCCATAGTAATTCGTTACCTCCCAATCTCCTTTCGTCACTTGGTTAATTAGCTTTCCGTTATCTGCATAATGGTAAATATGGTTATTTCCATCGCGCTCAGAAGTCCATAAGAACGAATTATCTGCTAAAAACTCTAACGTTAAATTATCCGTTTCTATCCACGCTTTATTTGTTTCAGTAAATAATTTATTTACTTTTTTCGTGTTGATATCATAAAACGAAACATCTACATTATTTTGATGACGGTTAGACGTTACAACCGTTAATAAATTCGCTTTTGTAGAGAACTTAATTTTAGGAATATAATAATTCTGAACTCCGCCTAAATTAACATTTGCAGTTGAGTTATTCTTCGTATCAAAAACATGTAACGAAACTTCCGAATTATCTTGCCCTGCCTTTGGATATTTGTAACGTAATTCTTGTGGATAAAGATTGTTGTGGTAAATCGGAATATTAATTTCTTTCACTTTCGATTCGTCAAAACGAACATAAGCCAAAGATGTTCCATCAGCATTCCAATCAAAATTTCTTACGAAACCAAATTCTTCTTCATAAACCCAATCATTAATCCCGTTGATAATATTATTCTTTTTACCATCAGTCGTAACTTGCGTTACCTTGTTCGATTTTAAGTCTTGAATGTATAAATTATTCTCAAAAGCAAAAGCTACCTTAGAAGCATCTGGCGAAAACAAAGGCTCTTGAATTCCTTTTCCATCAAATAACAATACTTTCGATTTTGTTTGCGTATCATACACCTCAAACTTTGCTGTAAACGAATGACGATAAATTTGGTGCGGATTAGTTTGCAATAAAACGTAACGCTCATCAGAACTAAATTCATAACCTTCAAACTTTCCTGGAACGACAACAATATCAGAAGTCTGACCTTTTTTCAATGTCGATTCGTACGAACGTTTTACCAATCCGTCTTTTGTCAGAATAGTATAATTTTCTCCATCGTTCAATGAGTTCACACCGTACAATGAATTTTCGCGGTATTTTCCGCCATATATCCCTTCAATGGTTATTTGTTGTGCATAAGAATAAGCGCCCATCGCAAGGACAGCCAAACTTAAAATAAATTTTTTCATATTAATTTTCTAATCATGTGAGTTCAAACAATCAAATATAAACAATTCTATTTTCTCAAATAACACATTTCCTCGAATAATCCATTATAATCGTTCATATAAACGAAAAACTCTTCACTATTTTATATTTTAAACAATTTACAGATAATCGTATTTCATCATTCTTATCAAAAATATTTTTTATTCAAAAAAAAATACTTAAATTAATCAAATATTTGTAATTTAATCATTTAAACAATACAAATTACATTTTTTACAAAAAGTGACCACAAATGTCCGGTTTTGTCCACTTCTGTCCTCCAGTATTTTTATCAACAATATGTTTTAGTTAATTGAAACTCCTATACAAACCTCTGTATATCTATGTTTCACATCATCTCGAAAAATAGCTCATTTTACTCTTGTTCGACCATCGTTCGACAAACTTGCGGAAAAATGCACCTTTGCGAGGACAATGGTCGAAGAACGGTCGAAGAAAACACGAATAAACTCTGTAGAGATTTATAAAAAAAAATAATAATGTTGCAGTAAAAAATTAGTACGAAAGAAAAATAATTTTGTCTGATATGAATACCTTCACTCAACGATAAAATGCGTCTTTCAGAGCATTTTAAATTACAAATTTGTTTATTCAAAACTGCACTCTCACGCAATCAGTGTTTTAACCTAAAAATCTTTGGTGTATAATAATGATTATGTTTAATAGACCTTAATAATGTAAATATTGTTTATTTTCTATTTGAAAAATGATTTCTTATTCCTTTCATCATGTTAAGATAAATAAGTCTTATACCTTTTCTTATACTGTATTTTTTTTAGGATTTCCAAATCAAGATGAAACAAATGATGGAAGAAGAATGAATTGACAAACGAACACAGTTGCCAATACTTTTATTCAACACGTAATAGGGTCGATTAATAAACTAATTTTATCAATTTGATAGATATAAAAAAAGGATTTTTAAAACAAAATCCTTTTTATAGGCAATATCCAAAAAACTG
>NZ_DDBA01000022.1:0-72553 GCF_002333005.1 Empedobacter sp. UBA2044 | reverse complement strand
TTTTTTAGGGAAGATTACAATTTGATTATTTTTAAATGAATAATAATCTAATACTACAGGTTCTATTTTAGTATTATTAGAATGAAAAATTCTATTAATAGAACCATAATAATTAAAAAAACAATGTATTAAAGATATTAGAATAATACTTTTGTATTTTAAAAAAATATATTGTAAAAATACACCAAATAATAAAGCTATTTCTATTTGTATAATGGTAGATAAAATATCATATCTACCGAATAGAAAATTTACAATATGTATTAAAGAAAAACAAAGTGAAGTATAAATAATAGACTTAAAAATATAAAAATTTTCATATTTTTTATTTTTAAAATAAAAAATAAAATTATAAAAAACTAAAACTCTAAAGATTAATTCTTCAAATAATGCAACATTAAAGCATCTTAAAAAATGTAAAAACAGATTTAAAACCCCATAGTAAATTAAATAGTAATATGAAATTAAACTATTTATCAAAATTACTGTAATAAAAATATAAAAAGATATTCTATTTTTAAAAATCGAAATATTATCAGAAAATCGAAATATTACATAAATGAGAAAGATTTTATAAATTGAAGTGTATATAGAATCGGATATAAAACTTAAATCATTAAAAAATACTATTTGTATTAATCTGAAAAATAAATTCAAAAGAATAACAAATAGTATTAAAAGAATATTTTTATTAAGCATTACCAACCTATCTCAAATTCAATTTTACAATTTTTAAGCCATACACAGCCTATCTTTGTATTACAAGAATCTCCAAACAAAGAGGTACTGTAATCTTCCCTAAAAAACGGAACGTTTAAAAATATAGTTTATTAACTTAGGGATAATTATGAAACAAAGCAATTTTACAGAAGTTCAGATCGTCAAGATCTTATCAAAACAAAATCAAGGCAAATTCGTCAAATTGACTTCCGTCATCAACAAAAACCTCTCCATCTAAAGAGTATGAGGAAAGAGGAATGTAACTGCTATCATAAATGTTTAAAGAAAAAATTCTAGAGACTGGAGGTCATTAATGGCAATTCTTCCCTTTGGAGCTATTTCTACACTAGTTAGAAATTGTTGCATATTCTTTTGCATTTCGATTTTTGCTTCAGAATTATCTTGCGTAGTATCATCATCTTGGCATGATGTAGTAATAAAGCATCCGCTTAATAATAATGAAAGAGCGTAAAATTGTAATTTTTTCATACGTAATAATTATAAATTGTTTTTTATTTATCCACTTTGGATATACAATTTTAAAAATGAAATAATAAATATAATTATGGAAAACCGTAATTTATAAAAATAAAAAAGTGACTTTAGTCATTAAAAAACATTACTTAACATAATTAGTATTATCTACCAATATTTTTTAGGTTAAAACGTTGGTTTACTGAAAGTGCCGTTTTGAATAAATTATTTCAGTTAGAAAAACACGCTGGAGACCGCATTTTACCGTTGGAATCGGATATTCAAATCAGTCAAAATTTTAAACAAAAAACCTTGAGAAAAATCTCAAGGTTTTTGTTATTTCTTTTTAGGTGGAAATTTTTGCAACAATTTCGTTACACCTTTCTGAATATTTGCTGCACGAGCTTCTGGCGAAGCTTTCAATGGCATTTGAATTTTCAAGGTTCCTTCCCAAACCAATCTTCCTTCATCCTTCATCGAAATCGTATAATTTTGATTTAATTTTTGAGACATAATCGGAATTCCAACCGAAACTCCACCTCCAAAACCATAGCCACCCGTTCCCATTCCAATTCCAACATTAGAATTTTGTTGTTTTGAAACATATTCTTCTGGCTTCACGTCTAACGTTAAATTTCCATCATTCGACTTCTGAAAACCTCTGTATAACATTCCTTTTTCAATCGAAGAATATAATCTAGCAGAATCTAAATCATTCAATCCTAAATTTCCTGTTTGCGTAAAAGAATACGTTCTATTTGTTTCAAAATCAAAATCTCGGTCATAATCTACCGCTACATTCTGCGTGCTACACGAAACCATTGTTAGGAAAATAGCACTTAATAAAAGTATTTTTTTCATTGATAATATTTTAATGATGAGAACCTGAAACGAGTTCAGGTTGACAAATCACGCCCGGTTGAACTTATTTCAACATCATGTGAACTATTTCAAAGAATTAATATAAATTTCTACCACTTTTCTTAATGAATCAAAACCAATGTCGTCTAAATTAATTTCGTTGATAGCAATCCATTTTATAGCTGCAATTTCATCTTTTTCAAGAACAATTTCTTCGTCAGGAAAATCAGCAATAAATGCTAAATCACACGTTTTATACGGAACTTCTTTGTACTCGTATGTATTGGGTTGCGAAAGAAAATACTTGAAATTCTCTAAAGGAATTTTAATTCCTAATTCTTCTTCAATCTCTCGTTGACACGTTCTTTCTGCCGACTCATCTGGATCTGTAAATCCACCAGCTAAATCTAACATTCCCTTTTTTGGTTCTTTATTACGAACAGTAAACAAGATTTTGTCATCTTTTTTAAGAATAACCGCCACCGCAGCAGCTACGTTTTGATAATAGACCAAATCGCAATTGTTGCATGTCATTTTTCTAAAGTCAAAGTGATCGATCGTATGTCCACAATTGGGACAAAACTTGAATGATTTTATCATTTCTTTTCTATTTAATGTAAAATCTGAAACAGATTCAGGATGATTAAACTATTTATTTCTCGGGTGAAATTTGATAATCGCATCTCGAATAAATTCTTGATCAACATGCGTATAAATTTCAGTCGTCGTAATACTTTCGTGTCCCAACATTAACTGAATTGCACGAAGATCTGCTCCATTTTTCAATAAATGAGTCGCAAAAGAATGACGAAATGTATGCGGACTAATTGTTTTTTTAACTCCAGCAATTATCGATAATTCTTTCACGATTGTAAAAATCATCACACGTGTCAGGTTTTTACCTCTTCTATTTAAGAACAAAAAATCTTCGAAACCAGCTTGTATAGGAAGATGAATACGAATACTTTCTTTGTACAAGTTAATATATTTTATCGTATAATCGCTAATCGGAACAAGTCTTTGTTTGTTTCCTTTCCCAATGACACGAATAAAACCATCATCAAAAAAGAGATCAGAAATTTTGAGATTTATCAATTCCGAAACACGCAAACCACAACCATAAAGCACTTCTATAATCGCACGATTGCGCTGTCCTTCTGGTTTTGATAAATCAATTACTTCAATCATTTTATCAATTTCTTTTTCAGAAAGTACATCAGGAAGTTTCATCCCAATTTTTGGAGTTTCGAGCAAAGAAGTTGGATTATCTTCTCTAAAATCTTCGAGTTGTAAGTACCCAAAAAAGCTTTTCAAGCCAGAAATAACACGCGCTTGCGAACGCACGCTATATTCACTCGATGCAAAATCGTGTACAAAATCCCTTAAATCATCTTGTGAATAATCTAAAGGTTGTTTATCAGAATAATTAATTAATTTTTGAATATCGCGTAGATAACCTTCAATTGTATTGGCAGAAACTCTTTTTTCTAATTTCAGATACATTTGATAGTCATACAAAGCATCTTTCCACAGCATTTACTTCGTTATTTTTTCAAGTTCAAAAATACGCTTTATCATTTCATCTTCGGGCATCCAAACTTGATAAAATGCACGAGAACCATATAAAGTTCCAGCAATTGTGGCTTTCATGTAGTTATCAACAGTTGTTGAAAAGACAGGGTTAAACTCATTTGAAGGAATTCCTAAAACACCTAAAAACTCATTTCTATACATCCCAGCACTAAAATATTTTAGATAAATTGCTTCGTTATGAAACATGAAAAAATCGTGAATTGAATAAATTTTCTTGAATAAAAAGTCATTAAAATAATTTGCATCTTGATTATAATACAACCAGTTCGAAACCGAATTTGTATCTAATGCAACAAACTCATCAGGAATAATTCCACCACCACCGTACACTTTTTTACCTGAAGGCGCTGTAAACTCTAAATCTTTATTGATTTTAATTGAGTCTTTACTATATAATTCACCCGATTTTAAACGTTTGTATAAATCGTCGCTGTATTTTGCCGTTTTTTTATCAAAAGGTTTTTGAATAGATCGTCCAGAAGGTGTGTAATAGTTTGCAACAGTCAAACGTACCTTAGTACCATCTCCTAAACTAATTTCGCGTTGCACCAAACCTTTACCAAACGAACGACGACCAACGATAATTCCACGTCCGTAATCTTGCAAAGCTCCCGCAACAATCTCACTCGAGGAAGCAGAATTTTCGTCCATTAAAACATAAATTTTCCCTTGCTCGAAAAGACCTCTATTTGTAGCGTAAATATATTTTTTACGTTTTTGTTTGTCTTGTGTGTAAACTATCAATTCGTTTTTCGTCAAAAATTCATCTGCAATTTCTTCTGCAATATGCATGATTCCTCCAGGATTTCCGCGTAAATCGAACACCAAAGTTTTCATGCCTTGATCCAATAAATTTTGTAAACCTTCGTGAACTTCATTTGCAGAATTTTCAGAAAAACGAGTCAATTTAAGATAACCAATATCTTTCGTTAACATATGTTTTCCAGTAACCGTAGGAATTGGAACAATAGTTCGATTTAGCGTAACAGAAACTGGTTTTCGATCGCGAATAACAGATAGTTTAACTTCCGATCCTTTCTTACCTTTCAATAAACCTTCTATTGTTTTATTATCTTTTGCAACCAAAGATTGATTATCTACAGCAACTAATTGATCTCCAAACTCTAGTTTACCATAATTTTTCGTTCCAGGTAATGTACGTTCAACAACAATGGTGTCATTCATTGTACGAAATTGAATACCAATTCCAACAAATTCACCTTTCAATTGTTCTTCTGCCTTTTGTACAGAAGCTTTGTCGATATATGTACTATGTGGATCTAGCTTGGCAACCATATAATGAATCGCATCATCAACCAAACTATCCGAATTAACATCGTTCACATATTCATTGTCAATCAAAGAAACTAATCGACGAATTTTTTGTTCGTTATCCGAATATTGCAAACCTACAATATCCTTGTTTTCATCGAACGCAAAGTCGTATTTTTTCCCAACCATAAAACCGATTAAGAAAATAATCATCACAACTAATACGATATTAATAACCTTGAAAAAACTTCTCATTGAAATGTTAACTGTATAATTCTTCTTCCGTAATTTGTCGAATTGTAATTCCTGATTTTTCTAAAAACTCTAACCCAGAAAGATCTTTGTATTGTTGAATGTAAACGATGCGCTTTATACCTGCTTGCAAAATAAGTTTGCTACAATCTGTACAAGGCGAAAGTGTAATATACAATGTCGCTCCTTCTGCAGATTGTGTAGACGTTGCACATTTTAGAATTGCATTTGCTTCGGCGTGCAAAACATGCCATTTTGTATTCCCTGCTTCGTCCTCGCATTTGTTCTCAAAACCACTTGGCGTACCATTGTAACCATCAGAAATAATCATTCGATTTTTAACAATAATTGCACCAACTTTTTTGCGTTCACAATAGGATAGATTCGCCCATTCAAAAGCCATTTTAAGATAAGCTTTATCGTAACGTAATTGTTTTTCAAAGTTTGTTTCCATTTCTAACTAAGCTTCTTCTTTGTTTTTTGTCCATAAAGGCGGAATAAAAAATGGTAATGGGTTTCGGAAAAATGCTTTTAATGTATGTGAAATCATCGTAAAAATCTTATAAAAAGGAATATTATTAGATCGCATTGCCATTAATAATGATAAGATAAAACTAACTAAGAAGTTGCTCCAACCAACCATGAAAATTGCAATAAAACCTATAATCATTGGTCCAATATCAAAATGATAGCCCATTCCTCCAATACCAATCGCGAAGTTTCCTGAAACGAAAGTAATGTGTCGAATATCGAAAGGTTGACCTGTAAAATCGCCAATCAAAAAGGCACATCCCATCATAAAACCGAATGCAACATTACCGACAACTCCTCCCATATTTTTCTCAAACCAATTCGAAATTCTTCTTCTTCTACGTTCTGAAAATGATTTCTTCAGAATTGGATGATTATAAATACGTTCTGGAATATTATGAAAACGTTGATTATTAATTGTAATTCCAGAAATTAATCCTGAAAGGAATAAGAAGACTCCAGCAATTGCTCCGAAGTAAAAAATATGCCAATCCATTATCACTACTTCTTCCCAATAATGATACGCTTTAGAATATTTTAAAACTTCTAATCCTAAGATTTCGTTGAGTAAATAAAATATTCCTAATGAAACCACAAAACCTGCAACAACATTTCCTAAAAAAGCAATCATTTGGCTTCTTACTAATTGCGCAAATAAAGTTGTAAAATCTTTCACATTCAGTTCAGAACCAGAAGTCGGCACAAGCGAACGAGCTAAACGAGCTGCTGTCATAGAAGGCTGTTTTGTAGCAAGCGTCATATGTGTCAAATAAATCGTACAGAAACCAACAGCGTAATTAATACTAAAGAAAAATGCTTTAAACAATGGCGATGTATCATGTATATTTCCAATTCCGGTTTTGATAAAACACAAAAAAGAAACAATAAAACCACCTCCACAAGCTGTCCAAAACATCTTGTTATACTCTTTGGCTGTCTGCGTAATATATTTTTCTCCTGTCTTACCATTATGATAAGTAACTAAGAAAGTGATTAAATAAACCGTAGAACCTAACTGATTACTCATAAAATTCTTTGGTGCATAAAATTCAACCCATTTCTTTGTTGCAAGACTATAGAAAGAAATTATTCCGTGTAATCTTAGTTCATTATAACTATTTAAAATTGTTTGCAAACGAACTAATTGTTGTTGCAAACGATTGATTTTTGATGCAACTTTCAATGAAATTCCTTTGTAATCTTTTTGTGTTAAAATATCATTTAACAAATGTTTACATTTCGAAATACTTTCTTTGATTTCTAACATATCAAAGCCAGCTTGTGGATTTTCGATAATGTTACTAATCTGCATCGAAAGTTTAGAGAATGGATTATCAAGATAATTAACCTCGTTACTGTAACGCATCATTTCTTTGTCCGAAAATCCTCCAGTAATACGAACCGTCAAAATAGAAATTGCTTGTAAAAGCTGATTTTGAATATTATTAACGTTTCCTTTAAAATTATCTGGTTCGATATCTTGATACAATACTTCGAAAAATTTTCGCCAACGATCTCTTGGAATAATTCGGATTGCTGATAAGTTTTTCGAATTATAAAAAATCTCATTTACCACAGAAGTTAATTCATTATTATCTTCAATATCTGGTAAAAGAGAATCCATTATTTTCTTTCGAAAAATGGATAATAAATTATCTTCCAGATGAATTCCACTATCTACTAAATAGCTAACGAAATTGATTTTCCCGAATGTATTTTGAAGTTCTTCGCGAAAAATTAATCGATATGTAGGGTTATTTTGAAGTTTAGAAATTAGATCATCTATAAAAGAAATTGAATCTGGATAATCTTTTCTTGCTTTCTCTAATAATCTTAGAAAAAAGCTCTTCTCGTATTTTTTATTTTGATCAAATATAGAGTCTAAAGCCATATTTTAATTTCTTCATTCAGAGTACAAAAGTAAAAAACTTATACTACCTAAGCAGTATAAATCAAAAGAAATAAAAAAGTGATTCTTGATGAACCACTTTTTATATATTTAGAATTTAAAATTTTTCTTATCTATTGCTGGGTTGATTTTTATGTCATTAAATTTTATCACATATTCTCCTCCATCAACTGGTTTTCCTACCACTTTTGTGGCGAAAGATAATCCGTTATACGTCTTGAAATTAGAGTAATAAAGTGTTTCGTCTTTATTTTTTTCCATTACAATTTCGTACGAATTTTTATCAAAACAGTATATTGTAGAATTTGTATTTTTTGTTAATTCTATTTTGTAACAGCTATTATTTTGATCGTATTTATCTGCACCTAAGTATTTTACTTTAAATCCTTTTTGTTTATATTTCAAAATATCCGAATCAAAAGAGTCTGGTTTATAATCTTTTACAGCTACATTTTTCTTAGCAACTTCACTGTATGTCCATCCCATTCTACCATCATATCCTTCGTTCAAGATTTCTTTTCCATTCATCACAAACACTACTTTTTTGTTGTAAGGGCGTTGATGATAAACAATCATTGGATAAGAATCTCCAACATTTATAATGGCTTCTCCTTTTAGGATAATACTGTTCAAATTATTCCAAGCTGCTTCTCCTCCTGTTTTTTGAATATGAGTTTCGATTATTTTCTCTGCATTTTGTGCAAATGTAGTCACAGAAAATAATGAAATCATAAGCGCGCTAAACGTCAATTTCGACATAAGAACTTTTTTAATTTTTAACAATCTGTCGAACAAGATATAAAAACTAATTTAAAGTTCTGTAAAGAAATATTGTCTTTTAGTCTTTTTTAACTTCTATATGAGCCCAATTTTCACCTCTTAAAATACGGTAAACCTGACCTTGAGAAATATTAAATTGTTTTGCTAGTGTAGAAATTTTTGTTTTTCTATTTGGATCAATTAATTTCTTTTTCAGACGAATAACTTGTGCTTCTGTCAACTTACTATTTGGAATACTGTCTAAACGAGAACGTCCTTTCATCATTCTAAATAAATCCTTGTTGTGCTCTTTCCATTCGTCCAATGTTGCCCATTTCAAATTATCCATTGCGTTGTTTAATTTGTTATGATCCAAATGCACTACATATTCTTTATTGTCTTTATTTGGTAAAAAAGTTTCGGCAACCATTTTATGTACATATTTAGCTGTACGTTTTCCGTCTGCTTTTGTTACCCAAATCGCACGATAACCATTGTTAATCGCTCCTTCTAAGATTTTGTATTTATCTTGTCCTGTGTATAATTTTTTTACAAGACCATCTTTTGAAACTAAAAAGGATCTTTTTTCAATTAATCCTTCTGCTTCGTATTCTTTCCATGAATCACTCATAATCACTATTTTACTTATTTACTCCATTTTACAACAACATTCATACCGAAATAATTTTTTAAGTATTAATTAACTTAATTATTTCATTTCCACGTCAAGTATAGCTGATTTTAGGGCAAATATAAATCATAAAAAGTTTAAAGATTATTTTTTAACAATAGTGGATAAGTACTTTTTTGCACGCTCTAAATCTTCTGGTGTATCAATTCCTACTCCTATCGATTCGGTTTCAATCACTTTAATCTTCATTCCATATTCCAAATAACGTAATTGTTCTAATTTTTCTGCACGCTCATTTTGACGCATTTCAAGTGTTGAAAACTTCAACAAAGCTTCTTTTCTAAACGCATAAATCCCTAAATGACGAAAATAATTTGGTGTAAAATTAGTTTCACGTGCAAATGGAATTGCTGAACGCGAAAAATAAAATGCAAAATCGTTAATATCAGTGACCACTTTTACAAAATTAGGATTGTTAATATCTTCTTCCTTTGTAATGGATTCTTTTAAAGTCACCACATCTACAGTTTTTCCCAATTCTCCATCAAAAGAGGATAAAATATCTGCCAAAGCTTTTTCGTTCACAAATGGTTCATCGCCTTGCACATTCAAGATAATATCACATTCTATATCTTGTATAGCTTCAGCAATTCTATCACTTCCTGTTTCGTGATCTTTGATACTCATGATTGCTTTTCCGTTGTGCGAAACAATTTCATCAAAAATTAAATCAGAATCTGTCACCACAAAAACATCGTCAAACAAATTAGTAGCGACAACATTTTCGTACGTCATTCTTATCACAGTTTTATCGCCCAATTGTTGCATCAATTTACCTGGAAAACGTGTTGCTGCATAACGAGCTGGAATTACGGCTATTTTTTTCACAATTTTTAATTTCAAATTTCTGTAAATTTAAAATAGATTCGGCTGAAATGCTTCTTTAATCAACAAAATAATTATAGTATCTTTGCTAAAATAAATTTTCTGTATGAAGATTGCTTTCAAAATTTTGTTATTTTTGATTTCATTAGGATTAATATATATCTTAATCAACGAGTTAAAAATTCAAGGATAAAGAAAAATTTATGTCAAAAACAACTCAACATTCGTTAGCGATTTTACTATCTCACGATATGCTTAGTTATATTACCAAAACAACCGACGGAGAAACGACTTCGTACTCGGATGTGTATGACTATTCGGTAGATTTTACAAATCTTAACAAAACGGAAATTGAGATTGAACATGAATTGCGTTCTAATTTGACTTTGCTACAAGAATATGATTATGTGCATATTTGTTTTTTGTCGACAACTGTAAATGTTGTTCCAAATCACTTTGCGCACAAACCTTTTGAGGAATTGTTATCACTTTCTAACTATAGTCCTGTAAAATTAGCGATCGATTGTCCTTTGGAAAATGTAGATGCATCAATTATCTACAATATTCATTATCCACTAAAAGATATTTTGCTTTCATTACCGAATTTGCAAAATGCGCGTTTGTATCATTCGGGCAAATTCTTGGTAGATTATGGAATGATTAATTCTAAAAACGATGAAATTTATATCAATTTAATGCATCAAAAATTAGAAGTTTGCGTGTTGAGCAATGGAGAATTTATTTTTTATAATCTATTTGAAACAAAAACGAAAGAAGACTTTTTGTTTTACATTTTGTATACATTAAATCAATTAAATATTAGTCCAAATACCGTTTCATTGTATGCTTTTGGCGATATCTTAAATTCGCCAGATTTTTACGAAACTTTACAAAAATATGTGCGTCATATTTCGTTTAACGAAGCAGACAAACAACTTGGGCAATATTTTACATTATATAAATTATTCGAATGCGAATCATTTCAGGAACATTAAAAGGAAAAAGAATCATAGCACCAACCAACTTGCCGGTGCGCCCAACAACAGACTTCGCGAAAGAAGCTTTATTTAATATCTTAAACAACGAATGGTATTTCGACGAAATTACCGTTTTAGATTTATTCTCTGGAATTGGAAGTATTTCATTAGAATTTGCTTCACGTGGAGCAAAAAAAGTAACTTCGGTTGATAATTTCTACGGTTGTGTAAAATTTTTGGACGAAACAGCGAAACAATTAAAATTAGATGATATTATTTCTACTGTAAAAAGTGATGTCATTAAATATTTGGACAAGCAACCAATCAAAAAGTTTGATATTATTTTTGCTGATCCTCCTTACGATTTGGATGTAGAAACTTACAAAAAAATCCCAAATTTGGTTATCGATAATCAATGGTTAGAAGAAGGTGGAAATTTTGTTTTAGAACACCCATCAAGCATTTCTTTTGAAGAGCATCCAAACTTTGTACAACACAAAAAATACGGAAACGTACACTTCTCTTTTTTCGAGTAAACATCCATTTTCTTAAAATATTTAACAAAATCGACTGATAGATGATATCTATCAGTCGATTTCTTTTTTTTATTTATACTAAGTCTAATTAAATTTGCACTATTAATTTTATTTAGAATAAATATATATAACATATGAAACGAAATAATCTTCTACTTGCGTCAATTACTCTGCTTAGTTTTTCTACGGCATTTGCTCAAGAAACAACGAAAGAGAAAAAAGATTCAATTAGCAATCTACAAGAAGTTGAAATTTTTGGAGATCGTAACAAGAATCAAAGAGGTTTAGAAACAATTACACGTTTTCCTGCAAATCCTCAAAATCAAGTTCAATCTATTTCAATTATTTCTGAAAAGTTAATTGAAGAACAAGGTGCACAAACAATTACAGATGCTACTCGTAATGTACCAGGTGTTACGTTATTTGGAAGTTATGGAGGTATTCGCGAGTCGATGTCTATTCGTGGATATAGAGGAGTTCCTGTCTTAAAAAATGGTGTTCGTATGGACTCTGATTTCCGTACAGGATCTGCTGTTATTGATATGGCTGGTGTAGAATCTATTCAAGTTATTCGTGGTTCTGCTGCGGTTACACAAGGAATTGGAAATGGATTAGGTTCTGCTGGAGGTGTAATTAACGTTACAACAAAAACGCCACGTTACATCAACCAAGGACATATTTCTGCTCAATATGGAAGCTGGAATACTTTCCGTTCTACATATGATATTCAACGAACAGTTACAGAAGATAAAAATTTAGCTTTCCGTTTAACAGGTTCATATAACAATGGAGATAGTTATAGAGATGTTATTAACAGTAATTCTTTCTATGTAAATCCATCTATGGCTTGGAAAATTGATGATAAAACTGAATTTGTTGCTGAGTTTGATTATTACAAAGGAGATAAAACGCCAGATCGTGGAACTATCAATTTAGGAGATAATTTTACTGAAGCTTTATACGATATCGGTGATAAATTTATGGGATATGATATCGATAATACCGAAATCAAAAACTATTCTTACGCTGCTCGTATTACAAGACAGTTAACAAATAATATTAGTGCTAGAGTTGCTTACTTTAGTAACTTCTACAACAGTGACCAATTAGGAGCAACGTTAGCTTCACCAAAAGGAAGTACAGAATATAACATTCGTAATCGTGGATTAGGTCGTTCTTTTAGAGATGATAGAAACTCGACTTTACAAATTGACTTGATTGGTAAAGATATGAGATTTGGTGATTTCAAATGGAATTGGCAAGCTGGATATGATTATACAATCAACCGTTTAGAAACAAGAACTGCAGATGGTATCGGAACTATTGATCAAATTGATGTTTTCAAAGATATTAACCATTCGATCAACTTAACTCCTGAGCAAGAAGCTAAATTAGCTTGGAACAAAGACAAAACAAATCTATCAAGAGGTTATTCTTACGGATTTATGACACAACATCATTTCTCTTATAAAGATTTAATCACATTTGTTGGAGGTTTACGTTATAGCTATTTAATCGATAACCACGATGGTGTTGTAGATCCTGTTGTTGGTTTAGTTGTTTCTCCTTGGAGAAATGTAAATGCTTACATTACTTATGCAACAAACACAAGTTTACGCTCTGCTTTAAACATTATGACTGATGGAAGCAAAGCTGGACCTTCTGTTACAGATCAAGTAGAAGTTGGTGTTAAAACACAATGGTTCAACGACCGTTTACGTGCAAACGTAGTTTACTTCAACATGAACAACGATAACTTAACATTCGAAACATACGAAAATCAAACAGCAACTGGTTTATACGAAAAAGCTGGTAATTTGAGACGTAAAGGTATCGAGTTTGAAGTTGCTGGTCGTCCATTACCAAACTTACAAGTTATGTTAGGATATGCATACTTAGATGCTGGTTACCACGATTCTCCTCAATATGTAGAAGATTCAAGACCATCTAATGCGCCTTACAATACAGCAAATGCTTGGGTTCAATATAAATTTATTGAAAATAATTTCTTGAATGGTTTCACTGTTTCTGCTGGTGTTTACTACGTAGGTTCAAGACCATCTAACGAACAAAGTTTAGATCGTGATGCTCATGGTAATTTCTACGGAGGAAGCAAACCTTTCTTATTGCCAGATTATTATACATTAAATGCGCAAGTTGGATATTCTATGAAAAGATTTGACTTCCGTTTATTCTTTAATAACATTACAGATCAGTTAGGATACAATTCTTACTTCCGTGGAGGTTACATCAACCAAATCGATCCATTTAATATGGCTGCACAAGTAAATTTCAAATTCTAATTTTCTCAGAGTTAAACATATTTTTAGCATTTATTTAATAGGAAAACGACAGTTTTATAAACTGTCGTTTTTATTTTGGATAGAATTGACTAACTTTCGTCAAAATTTTTCTTAAAACATGAAAACAAAAATTACTGCTTTATTGATATTCTTTTGTTCGATTTTTACATTTGCACAAACAGAAAATACGCTAAAATCTATTCCAGAATTTTCTTTTGTAAAAATGAAATCCGAAGGAATTTTCAGTTCAAAAGATATCAAAAAAGGAAAACAAACGTTAATCGTTTTATATTCGCCAACATGTATTCACTGCCAATTAGCCTTGAATCATTTTAGCAATAATTACGAAGAACATTTAAAAAACACTCAGATTATTTTGGTTTCTGAATACGAAGCAAAAGACGCTATCCCTTTCCTAAAAGAGCACGCATCTAATTTTGTAAACAATAAAAATGTAGAATTATTATATGATTCTAATTACGAATTTGGTCCAATTTTTCAACCAACTTCTATTCCTACATTTTATTTATTCGACAAGGATAAAAATCTTGTTACAATCAAAAAAGGTTCTGTAGAAGCAAATCAAATTTTTAAATATTTGAAATAATTTAAAAATTAATCCATAAAAAAAATCCACTCAATTGAGTGGATTTTTTTGTTATATCTAATCGATGATTATTTACCTTGTTGTGCTTGAGCTTCGAATTGTTTTTGTAATTCTTTAATTTGCTCTTCAGATAAACCTTGTCCTCCTTGCGCACCTGGTTGACCTTGTGGCGCTGGTTGACCTTCTTTAAAGTCTACTAATTCTACTTCGAACTCTAATGCTTGGTTTGGTCCAATTTGTCCTCCAGGAGCTCCCATTTCACCGTAACCTAAGTTAGCTGGAATATAGAATTTGTATTTAGATCCTTTAGACATTAATTGTAAACCTTCTGACCATCCTGGAATAACTTGGTTCAAAGGAAATTCTACACCTCCTTTAGCTTCAGGGTTTTTATCTGTACTGTCAAAAGTTTTACCAGTAGCTAAAATTTTACCAGTATATTTTACTTTAACAATACTATTAATGTTTGGTTTAGCACCTGTTCCTTCTTTTTCTACAACATAAACTAATCCAGAAGCAGTTGTTTTAGCACCAGAAGTTTTTTTCTTCTCGTCTACTAATTTTTTAGACTCGTCTGCATTTTTCTTAACCAAGTTTTGTTGGTGATTTTTTGCATACGTATCTAAAATTCCCATTCCCGCTTCTTGTGTAATCAACAATTTTTTGTGACGTACAACATCCATAATCCCTTGAACAATAATATCCTTGTCCATTTGATCTAATTGTTGTTGGTTAATAACCGTCTCAATTTGCTGACCAACTTGTTGACCAATCGCGTAAGATTCTCTACCTTCTTTACCTGCTTTTAAGTAATCGCGGATCCCTTTTTCTAATTGATCGTAGTTGATACTATCAGTTTCAACTAAACGTCCTCCAAGACCTTTGATTTGCTCACCAAGACCAGTTCCGAAAGCATAAGAAGCTTTTTGATCTTCGCTTTCTAATTTGTCTACAGATTTTCCTTTGTTACAAGACACTAACGACGCAACAACAAAAATCCCTAAAAGAACTTTTTTCATTATTTATAAAAATTTATTGCAAGTTTAATAAGAAACTTTCATTAATCATACAAATCTAAACCAAATTCTTCTTTTAATTTTAACAAAATCGGGTTTTTATCTGATAATTTCTCAAATTTTTCTTTGTTTGATAAGATATGATTCGTTGCTTCCTTCTCAGAAAACTTAATTTGAATACTAAAATAGTGATTCTTAAGGAATGCTCTCAAACTATTTCTGATTCGATCACGGTATTCCTCAAATTCTTGTTCCGATGAATGAGAAGTAAATTCGAAAATAATTTCATCACCTTCCAAGCCAAGTTCAGTTGTCATCAAAGCATTATAGGACGGAATATTATGTTCGATTTTTAATCGATCCAAAAATCTTTTCCAGCCTTCTTTTACTTGATCCAATGTAAACTTTTCTCGAGGCAAATCATTTCGTAAAATCTCCTCTTGATGTTCTTCTACTTTTGCTCCAGGCAAAGCCATCTTAAGACTAAACGACGAATTACCATTTGTTCTAATCGGTTTTGAAGCACGCGTATATTCTTTGACTTCTTCTGAAATCGAAGTTTTAACGTGTTGCGTATTTACCTGTTGTGAAGTTTGTCCATTTTGAGGAATAGAATTATTTTGCTGAATTTGAAGAACTTCAATTTTAGAAGTTTGTTGTTCAGAAAAATAAAACGTTGGCGGAACTATCCTATACTTTTTTTTTTAAGCCCGTTTTCTTCTGCCGTTAACGAAGCCAATTGCATCAATGCAATTTCAACTGTTAAACGAGGATTCTTACTCGATTTGTAGTTTAAATCGGCCTCATTACAAATTTCAATTGCTCCAAATAAAAACGTTGCTGAACATTTTTGTGCATGCTCCAAATATTTTGCTTTTATACGCTCACCAACTTCCAACAAACTTACTGTATTAGCTGTTTTCGCCATCAATAAATCTCGGAAATGAGCGCCCAAACCGCAAATAAATAAATGTGCATCAAAACCTTTGTTCAAAATATCATTCAATTGCAACATCGCTTGCGGAATATCATTTTCCAAACACGCGTCTGTCATCTTGAAGTAATAATCGTAATCTAATACATTCAAGTTTTCTGCTACTGAAGAATAGGTCAAATTTTTATTGGTAAAAGTTGACATTCTATCAAAGATTGATAAAGAATCGCGTAACGCACCATCTGCTTTTTGAGCAATCAAATGCAATGCATCATCTTCAAAAGTTACTTGTTCTTTTTCAGCAACATTTTTCAAATGCCCTTTGATGTCTTCAACTCCAATTCGTTTGAAATCATAAATCTGACAACGAGAAAGAATAGTAGGAATAATTTTATGTTTTTCTGTAGTTGCCAAAATGAAAATAGCGTGCGCTGGTGGCTCTTCTAAGGTTTTCAGAAACGCATTGAAAGCAGCTGTTGACAACATATGAACCTCATCAATAATGTAGACACGATATTTCCCAATTTGAGGAACAATACGTACTTGATCGATTAAATTTCTGATATCATCAACCGAATTATTAGATGCCGCATCCAACTCAAAAATATTGAAAGCAAAATCTTGATCGCCTTCTACTCCATTTTCTTCGTTGATTTTACGTGCTAAAATTCGAGCACATGTTGTTTTTCCAACACCTCTTGGTCCACAAAATAAAAGAGCTTGTGGCAATTGATTTGACTTTATCGCTTGCTCCAAAGTATTTGTAATAGACGCTTGTCCAACTACATCTTCAAAATTTAACGGGCGATATTTTCTGGCTGAAACAACAAAATTTTCCATACTATTGGCAAATATAATGGTTATAATTTTAAGAATTAAATCTATTCATTTTTTTTAATTTTTTTTCTGTCAAAACGAATGTTAAAAAACAAAAGGTAGTCATACAACCTAGTGAAATAATTGAAGCAAAGATGTAATTTATTTCAAATAAAAGTCCTGATAAGGCAATTAATAAAAAAATTACTCCAAAATAAAACATAATTTTTCTGGAATATTTTTGTGCAAAATTCCAATTCTCAATATTTTTCATTGATAAGTTTGACCTATAACCATATAATGGATTAATATTTTTTGCAGGAAAAATTAATTGTACAATTCCCATAATTATAAATATTAGACCAAATAATAAGGATAAAATAAAAAAAGGGCTTTCTGTATTCATCATAAAAAAAAATTAAATCATCTTAGTCTTTATCATTTTATATAAAATTAAATACTTTTCGTTAGATTCGTACTTTTAGATTTATTATTTTTGCTTCAATTATACTCAACCTTAAAATGGCTATAAAAAACACACAGGAAACACCAAAAACTCCTAAAAAACAAATCGTCAAAACAATTATAGGTATACTGTTTTTAGTAATCGGTTTATTACTATTAGCTTCGTTTATTTCTTATTTTTTTAATGGTTTTATGGATCAGAGCCAAATCTCTGATTTATTAGATAAAAGTCAAACCGCCGAAAATATTTTCGGGAAGTTTGGCGCATTATTAGGTGAAACATTCATTTTGCAAGGAATCGGAATTGTTTCATTTTTTGTCCCAGTCTTCTTTATTCTCTTAGGAGTTAAAGTTGCTACAAATTGGAAAAAAATTAAGCCTTTCACAACGCTTTATCAAAGCATTTTCTTCATGATTTGGTTGCCAATATTTTTTGGTTGTATTTTACCAACTCAACACATGTTTTCTGGCGTAATGGGATTTGAAATTAATGATTTCCTAAATAGCTTTATTGGTAAATGGGGTGTAATTTTATTGCTTTTCGTTAGTTTATTGATTTATTGTGTCATTCATTTCCGAATGACGTATCAATCTATCCAAGAAAAAATGGAAGAACGTGCGAAACAAAAAGAAATTGAGCGCATAGAAAAAGAGCAAGAAAAAATCAAGAGAGAACAGCTTGAATTAAGAAAACGTAAGGAAAAAGAAGAACAAGAAAAGATAAATAAATTCAATCAAGATGCTGAAAAGCAACAAGAAGATAGTTTATCGCAAGAATTAGAATTGATAGAACAACAAGAGAAAGAAGCAATTCAATCTCATAAAGTAAATCCAAACGAAGCATTTCATCAAGAATTTAAAATTAATCAACCAAAAGAGGAAGAAACAATCGAAGAAACTCCACTTAATATTACAGAATTAGTGGTTGAAGATTTGGCAGATGATGAGGAAGAAAATAATCAAGTAGATTTTTTATCAATTAATGATGAAGAAAATTTAGAAACAGAAATTCAACCAACTCAAAACTCTTCTGAAAATGGATTAGAATTAAAAGTTCAACACGTTGATGAAGAAGAAGAATTTGAAGCGACTTCTGCTCGATTGGTACAAGAGCAAGGTGAATACAATCAACGTTTAGATTTACCAAATTATCAATTTCCTCCTATTTCATTGTTAAAAAAATATGACAACGGAAATACCTTAATTGATCAAAAAGAATTAGAAACGAACAAAAATAGAATTGTCGAAACCTTAGGAAACTATGGAATCGGAATCGATGAAATTTCTGCAACAATCGGTCCTACAGTTACATTGTACGAAATTGTACCAAAAGCTGGTGTTCGTATTTCTAAAATCAAAAATCTTGAGGACGATATTGCCTTAAGTTTGGCTGCGCTTGGTATTCGTATTATTGCGCCGATTCCTGGAAAAGGAACAATTGGTATTGAGGTTCCAAATTCTAATCCTTCGATGGTTTCCATGCATTCGGTAATTGCTTCTCAAAAGTTCCAAAATGCTGATATGGAATTGCCAATTGCTTTCGGGAAAACAATTACGAACGAAACCTTTGTTGCCGATTTAGCAAAAATGCCTCATTTGTTGATGGCTGGTGCAACGGGACAAGGTAAATCGGTTGGTTTGAATGCAATTATCGCTTCGTTAATCTATAAAAAACATCCATCTGAATTAAAATTTGTGATGGTCGATCCAAAGAAAGTTGAGCTTACTTTATATTCTAAAATCGAGCGTCATTATTTAGCAAAATTACCAGATTCGGAAGAAGCAATTATCACAGATAATACAAAAGTAATTAACACGTTAAATTCACTTTGTATTGAAATGGATGATCGTTACGAATTATTGAAAAATGCTTTCGTTCGAAATATCAAAGAATATAACGCGAAGTTCAAACAACGTAAATTAAATCCAGAAGCTGGTCACAGATTCTTACCATATATTGTATTAATCGTGGATGAGTTTGCAGATTTGATTATGACAGCTGGTAAAGAAGTTGAATTACCGATTGCTCGTTTAGCTCAGTTGGCTCGTGCTGTTGGTATTCACTTGATTGTTGCAACTCAACGTCCGTCTGTAAATGTGATTACAGGAACAATTAAAGCCAATTTCCCAGGACGTGTCGCTTTCCGTGTAACGTCAAAAATCGATTCGAGAACGATTTTAGATTCGCAAGGAGCCGATCAATTAATTGGTAAAGGTGATATGTTGTACACCACTGGAAACGAATTAATTCGCTTACAATGTGCGTTTGTTGATACACCAGAAGTCGATAAAATCACCGAATTTATTGGTGAACAACGTGGTTATCCAGATGCAATGCATTTACCAGAATATGTTGGTGAAGAAGGTGGATCTAATTTAGATATTGATTTATCTGATCGTGATGTACTTTTTGAAGATGCTGCACGATTAATTGTAATGAATCAACAAGGTTCCGCGTCTTTATTACAACGAAAATTAAAATTAGGATATAATCGCGCCGGACGATTAATTGATCAATTGGAAGCTGCTGGAATTGTTGGTCCTTTCGAAGGAAGTAAAGCAAGACAGGTATTGATACAAGATGACATGAGTTTGGAACAGTTGTTGAATAATTTGAACTAAAATTTATTAAAAACAGATAGAAAATTAAATTGTATGAAAAAGATAATCTATTCTTTCATACTCTTATTAGTAGGGGTTGGAACATTAAACGCTCAATCAGCAAAACAAATCTTAGACAAAGTTTACGCTAAATATACCAACGCAAACTCGTATTACATCAAATTTGATTTTAGCCATAATGCAAATGGAAAATCAACAAGTCGTTCGGGAGAAGTTTTTGCAATGAAGCAAAAATTTAACTTGAATGTAGGCGATATCAACCAAATTTTTACAGGAACAAAATTATATACAATTGCAAAAGATGACAAAGAAGTAACTATTTCTGATGCATCTAACACAGATGATTTCTTAACACCAACTAAAGTTTTGAACACGTATCGTACTAATTTCACCTACGCTTTAACAGATAAAAAAACGGTTGGAGGAAAAACAATTCAGTATATAAAATTAACTCCAACTAAAACTTCAACAATCAAATATTCGGTTTTAGGAGTCAATACAGCGAATAATGAAATCTACGATTACAAGGAATATGGTAAAAATGGTGATACAACATCAATCATTGTAAAAGATTACGTTCAAAATTTACTTATTCACAAAAGTTACTTTAACTTTGACCAAAAGAAATATAAGTCGCAAGGCTATATGATTACTCAATTATAATCAATGTTAAAAAAACTTGACTGGTATATAATCAAGACCTTTTTAGGTCCATTTTTTTTCATATTTAGTGTTCTATTTTTCATCTTTATCGTGCAATTTGCATGGCAACAAATGGAAAAATTTGTTGGAAAAGGTTTAGAATGGTACACTATTACCGAATTACTTTTTTGGTTAGGAATTAACGTTATTCAGCTTGTATTACCGCTTACAATCCTTTTGGGGTCTATCATGACCATGGGAGGTTTTGGAGAACGATACGAATTAGCTGCAATGAAAGCGTCTGGAATTTCACTTACCAGAATCCTTGCACCATTGTTTACGTTAGTTGCTTTAATGTCTGTCGGATTGTATTTTTTCGGGGACAAAGTAATGCCTTATTCCCAACAAAAAGCGCGAACAATGTACTTCAATATCTTACAAACCAAACCAACGGTAAGTATGAAAGAAGGCGTTTTTATCGAAACCGTTCCAGGATTTCAAATGAAAATAAATAAAGTTTCGGGTGAAAATTCAGAAAAATTAGAAGATGTTTTTGTTCATCAAAATGCACCGTTTGGTGAAAATACGATGACAATTATTTCTAAAAGAGGAAATCTTGCGCCAGACAAAAACGATAATCATTATCTAAAAATGGAACTTTTTGATGGAATTGCTTATACCGATAATATCAAAAATAAAAACTTTGATCAACGCAAACGTCAAGAAAATCAATATACTAAATTTGATACATTAAACTATTATATTGACATTTCGGATATTTTAAATTCTGGTAAAGACGAAGACCCAGGAAACTCTTATAAATATTTGGACGGAAAAGGTTTAAGACATCTTATCGATTCATTAAACACAGATTATAAGAAGTATTACAAAGATTTGAAAACGAATATGTTTAATCAAAACTATTTCTATTCAATCAAAATAAAAGATATTGATACGGTAAAAACAAATATGATTTTTGACTTGAAAGAGCGAAATCGTCAAGAACAAGATCAAGTGCTTAATCAAGCTATACAAATGGTAAATCGTGATCAAGAAAATATGACGTTTTCTGAACAAGAAATTGTAAACAGAGAAAAGTTATATTCAAAAGTAAATATTCATTACCAACGAAATTTCTCGTATGCAGTAACATGTATTATTTTCTTTTTGATTGGATCATCATTAGGTGCAATCGTAAAAAAAGGAGGAATTGGAATGCCAGTTGTCATCTCAATTATCATTTTCGTTATTTATTTCATTCTTAATTTCTCGGCAGAAAATATGGCGAAAAACGGAAAATTAGATCCAACTTTTGCCGCTTGGGCAGCTAATATTATTGCGCTTCCGTTCTCTATTTTGTTTAGTTACAAAGCCAATCAAGATTCTGGATTATTTGATATCAGTATTTACGTTGATCCAATTGTAAAATACTTTAATAAGTTTAAGAAAACAAACAAAAACGAGGAGCATTCTCGTTATCAATAACATAAAACAATGGAAAATAGATCATCTCAATTAAACACAATTGAAGAAGCTTTAGAAGATTTAAAACAAGGAAAAGTTATCATTGTAGTTGACGATGAAGATCGTGAAAATGAAGGAGATTTCCTATGTATCGCCGAATTTGCAACGCCAGAAGTTATTAACTTTATGGTTACGCACGGACGCGGATTAGTTTGTACACCACTTACACAACAAAGATGTAAAGCATTAGGTTTGGACCTTATGGTTGGGCACAATACTGCAATTTACGAAACTAATTTTACGGTTTCTGTGGATCTACAAGGTCACGGATGTACGACAGGAATTTCGGCTTCTGATCGTTCTAAAACTATTCAAGCTTTAATTGACGAAAATACAAATCCAGATGATTTAGGAAAACCAGGACATATTTTCCCATTAATTGCAAAAGATGGTGGAGTTTTGGTTCGAATGGGACATACAGAAGCTGCTGTTGATTTGGCACGCATGGCAGGATATTATCCTGCTGGATGTATTGTCGAAATCTTGAAAGAAGATGGAGAAATGGCTCGCTTGCCAGAATTGTTAGAGATTGCAAAGAAATTTGATCTTAAAATTGTTTCGATTGAAGATTTGATTGCTTACCGATTAGAAAATGAATCCTTGGTAAAACGTATCGAGCAATTTCCTGCAAAAACAAGATTCGGAGAATATGAATTAATCGCTTATCAACAAACAACAAATAATCAAGTTCACTTCGCTTTGAAAAAAGGAAAATGGACAAAAGATGATGTAGTTCCAGTTCGTGTAAAATCGACAAATAGCTACTATGATTTGTTTAGCGCTTTACAAAACGGCGAAACACCATTGTTAGAAAAAACAATGAACATCATCAATGAAGAAGAAAAAGGTGTTGTAATTTTTATTAATAACATTCAAAGTTCTGAGTTGATTGAACAAAAATTAGAGATTTTCAAAAGTTTTTCTGAAGGAAAATCTAAATCAGGTGTTTTACCAGCCGATGAAAAAGATCACGGAATTGGCTCTCAAATCATCAAAGATTTAGGCATCCAAAAAATGAATTTGATTACACGCACTTTAGAAGAACCACATACGACGCAATACGGTTTGGAAATTGTAAAATGTACTAAATTGTAAGAAATAATTCATCACAATATACAAAAGCAGTTCTGAGAAGAGCTGCTTTTTTTTTTGAATCATTTTGTAACTTTTTGATTAAATTGACATCTCATATAAAAACACAATATGCAAAATAAAACTTTAGCTTTAATATTTTTTATTCTTACGAGTATTTCATTTGGACAAAATTCAATAGCTAATAAAATTTACACTTCTGATATAGATAATTTCTGGATAGCTTTTGATAGTATTCAAACTACAAATAATTATTCACAAAAAATAAAATTCATTAATACTTTATACATTGATAAAGGGACAAAAGGTTTAAAATCCTTTATGAAAGTAAGAGATTATAATGATACTCTTTATATTAAACTTATTGATAATTATCCTAAGTTTTGGAATTCTATTAGACCTAATACACTTACCATAAAAAATAAAACAAAAGAATTAACTAAAGCTGTAAAAAAACTAAAAAAACTATATCCTGAGCTAAAAGAAGGAGAAATGTATTTTACAATTGGTGGCTTGCGTTCAGGTGGAACTTTATATGAAAATATGGTTTTAGTTGGTTCTGAAATCGCTACAGGAATTCCAAAAACAGATGTTTCAGAATTTGAAAATGATTGGCTAAAAAATGTTTTTGCGAAGCAATCACTTGATAATATTATTTCACTAAATATTCATGAATATGTACACACACAACAAAAACCAAATGAAAACAACTCATTATTACACCATACCCTAAAAGAAGGTTCGTGCGATTTTATTACAGAGCTTGTTTTAGGAGAACCAATTGAAAAACAATATATTTTTTATGGAAAACAGCACTTCGATGATTTGAAAAAACAATTTAAAGAAGAGATGTTTATAGATGATTTTTCAAATTGGTTATACAATGGAGGACAAAAGGGTGAAGCTGCTGATCTGGGATATTTTATTGGATATGAAATATGTAAATCATATTACAATCAAGCTAAAAATAAAAAACAAGCGATAAAAGATATTATTGAACTGAATTATCAAGATGAAAAAGAAGTTGAAAATTTTCTAAGAAAATCTGGTTTTTACGAAGAAGGTTTTGATAAAGATCAATTAATAAAAGAATACGAAAAAAAACAACCTTATATCATAAAAATTGAGCCTTTCGAAAATGGTTCAACAAATATAGATTCATCTATCAAAGAATTTAAAATTATATTTTCTAAACCAATGAATCCAAAAGAATATTCAATAAGATTCTCAAAAAAAGGAAAAGAGTATAGTCCTAAGTTTACAAAAATCAATTTCTCTAATGATAACACTACATTCGTAATAACTATGGAATTAACTCCAACTAAAGAATATGAATTTGTAATTTCAAATGGTTTCAAATCAGAAGATGGCTACCCATTAAAATTAGACAACAATGAATTAATTATTAATTTTAAAACTCAATAATACAAAAAAAGCTTCTCGAAATCGAGAAGCTTTCTTATTAATAATCATCATAATATTTAATGCGCATAATGTTTACGAGAAACAAAATGCAGAATTTTTTGAACTAATTTCGTGTTTTTATAAAGATTCCAGTTCATTAATAAAACACTGAACAAAATTACTGCCAAACCGTAAATTTGCAAATGAGTTACGACATCATCTGTAAAAAAATAACTCAATGCAACGGCTACAATAGGGTTTACATACGCATAAGTAGAAACTTCCACAGCTGGTCGATATTGCAACAACCAAACGTAAGAACCAAAAGCAAGAATAGAGCCAAAAGTTGTTAAATAAACCATTGCCAACCAATCTTCTGTCACTACATTCGCAAAATTGAAATTAGCATATTCTCCATTGAAGATTGCAACTGTATTAAACAAAACACCAGCAGTAATCATTTGCCAAGCCGTTTTGACCATGATGTTCAAATCTTCTTTTGGCTTTGTAACTTCTTTTTTCTGCTTTTCTGTTACATATTTTGAATACAAAGAACCTAACGTCCAAGCAATCGAACAAAAGATCAGAACAATCAACCCAATCATATTTAAGAACTGCTGATCTGCATCTGCGTGCACAGTGATTGTTTGTTCATAGAATAACATCAAAACTCCAACAAAACCTAACAAAACACCTAAAATCGTAGGAATACTTGAAAAATTTTGTTTCCATTTCGGTTTATCTAACACAATAAACCAAATTGCTGCCGATGCTGCCATAATTGCAACAATTCCACTTGGTAAAAATTGTTCGGACCAAATAATCCCAGCCATATCAATAAACAACAACATAAAACCTGTAAACATACATTGTTTCACTATTTGTTTATCCCACAGCTTGTAACCTTTCAATTTACAATATCCCATCAACATTGTGCTCGCCGCAATAAAGCGAAACGAACCCAAAATAAACGGACTAAAACCATGCAAAGCCTTATCTATAAAAAAATAAGTTGATCCCCAAACTACATAAACCACGAAATACGCTGCAATAATCAGTCACTTACTTGGTTGATTCCCTTTCATTCAATCTCTATTTTTTAAATCGTTGGTATAACGATATTTTGTTCTTCTTTTATTGTTTGTAAAACTATAGTTGTACGCGTAGAAGTGATTCCGCCAATTTTACTCAAATGTTTGCGCATCAATTCCACCAAACCTTCGTTATCAGAAGTTCTCACTTTGATTAGATAACCATCTTCTCCAGCAATATCATGAACCTCTAAAACTTCTGGAATTTCGGCAAGTTGTCTTCCTACTGTTTCATCGCCGATAATATCTACGGTCTTGATAAACATATACGAAAGTAATTTTTGTCCAACTGCCACTGGATTTATTTTTGCGTGATAAGCCAAAATAACTTGCTTATTTTCAAGCTTTTTCACACGTTCTAATATTCCAGAAGGTGCCATTCCCAATTCTCTTGCGATATCTGCATTGTTAATGCGTGCATTATCTTGCATTAATCGCATGATTTTCAAATCAGTAGCATCTAAATTAAATTCTATCTTTTCCATTTCGACTGCAAAATTAAGATTATTTTGAATAATATTCAAAAAATATATTAAAAATTGTATCTTATTCTTGATATTATTTTAAACTGTAAATTAAATTCATTTTAAATTCCAGAAAAAACATCTTTATTCAAAAGAAAAGGCTGCTCAAAATTGAGCAGCCTTTCTATTATTTTAAAAAATTTCGGTTAGAGAATTAGTTTCCTCCTTCTTCCATTTTCTTTTTCAATGCAGCTAATTCATCGATATCTCCTAAAGTAGAAGTTTCGATTGTATTAGATGAATTGTTGTTGTTATTGTTGTTAGATGATCTCTCAGCTTTAACTTCTTCCTCACGGAAAGTTGCTGTATGAGAAACTACTACACGACGGAATTCTTTGTTGAACTCGATAACTTTGAAAGATGTTTCTTCACCTTTTTTGATACGAGATCCGTCTTCTTTCTCTAATGTACGAGCTGGAGCGAAAGCTTCAACGTCAGCATCTTCGAATTGAACTGTAGCACCTTTGTCAAATACATCAACTGCAACTCCTGTGTGAACTGTACCTACTGCATATTTAGCTTCGTACTGATCCCATGGGTTTTCAGTTAATTGTTTGTGACCTAAAGATAAACGACGAGCTTCTACGTCTAATTCTAAAACTACTACGTCTAAGATATCATCAACTGCACAGAATTCTGATGGGTGTTTGATTTTCTTAGTCCAAGATAAGTCAGAAATGTAGATTAATCCGTCAACACCTTCTTCTAATTCTACGAATACACCGAAGTTAGTGAAATTACGAACTTTACCTTTGTGAGTAGAACCTACTGGGTATTTAGTTGTAATATCTGTCCAAGGATCTGGAGTTAATTGTTTGATACCTAAAGACATTTTTCTTTCTTCTCTATCTAAAGTTAAAACTACTGCTTCAACCTCATCACCTACTTTTACGAAATCTTGAGCAGAACGTAAGTGAGTAGACCATGACATTTCAGAAACGTGGATTAAACCTTCTACACCTGGAGCAACCTCAACGAATGCACCGTAGTCAGCTAAAACAACTACTTTTCCTTTAACTTTATCACCAACTTTGATATCAGCATCTAAAGCATCCCATGGATGAGCTTCTAATTGTTTAATACCTAATTGGATACGAGATTTATCTTCGTCGAAATCTAAGATTACAACGTTGATTTTTTGTCCATCTTCTAAGATTTCAGATGGGTGGTTGATACGAGACCAAGATAAGTCAGTAATGTGGATTAAACCGTCAACACCTCCTAAGTCTACGAATACACCGTAAGATGTGATGTTTTTAACTTCACCTTCTAATACTTGTCCTTTCTCTAATTGAGCAACGATTTCTTTTTTCTGAACCTCGATATCAGCCTCGATTAACGCTTTGTGAGAAACTACTACGTTTTTGAATTCTGGGTTGATTTTAACAACTTTGAACTCCATAGTTTTTCCTACGAATTGTTCGTAATCACGGATTGGTTTAACATCGATTTGAGAACCTGGTAAGAAAGCTTCAATTCCGAATACGTCAACGATCATACCACCTTTAGTACGAGCTTTGATGTAACCGTTAACGATTTCTTGAGAATCGTGTGCTTTATTAACAGCATCCCATGCATTTAATGTACGAGCTTTTTTGTGAGATAAAATTAATTGACCATTTTTATCTTCACGTTGATCAACCATTACTTCAACGATATCCCCTACTTTCAAGTCTGAGTTGTAACGGAATTCGTTTAATGAAATAACACCTTCTGATTTGAAGTTGATATCTACGATAGCTTCTTTATCTGTAATACGTACAACTTGTCCTTTGAATACTTCATTCTCATGTAAGTCTTCTAAAGTTGTATCGTACATTTGCTCTAATTCAGCTTTTTCTTTACGATCTTCTTCGTTTAATCCTGATTCGAAAGATTCCCAATCAAATGATTCTGGCGCTACGTTTGCATTAGCAGACGCATCTAATACTGGAGTGTTTAATACAACTTCTTGTACCTCCTCTTGTTTTGTTTCTTTAGACATAATTCTAAAAATTTGTATCTCAATCTATTTTATTTCGGAATCTTCAAATGCAAATAAATGACCGAGAGATGTTTAACTTAATAATTAATCGCTTGATTCCTAAACCATTTTAGCGAGTGCAAAGATAAACAATTATATTTTAATATTTGGAATAATTTTAGATTCAACTCAAAGAAATTTAAGATTTTATAAAGAAATTACACACTTGTTTATTCGTAACTTGTAATCGAATCTCAACTTTATGGATAGTCTAAAGAAAATAAAACGATTTTCTAAAATCGTAAAAGTCGTTTCTAAATATGGTTTTGAAGAAATTCTTTCTCGCGGAAACGATTTATTTCATTCTGACCAAAACAACGAATTTTTCAACCAATCATTCAATCAACGTTTCCGAATGGCTTTGGAAGAACTTGGTCCGACCTATATAAAATTTGGACAATTATTGAGTAATCGAAAAGATTTGGTTCCCGAATCTTTGGTTGAAGAACTAAAAAAATTACAAGATAATGTTCCGCCAGAAGAAATTGACATCAAACAAAAAATTAGAGACGAATTTGGAATAGAACCTGACGAACATTTTCTTTTTATAGAAGAACAACCTTTTGCTGCAGCAAGTATTTCGCAAGTTTATCGCGCAACTTTATTAAATGGTGAAAAAGTTGTTTTCAAAGTAAAACGATCTAATATTCAGAAAATAATTGAATCTGATTTAGCCCTGATTCGAGATATTGTTCATTTTTTGGAAAAAAAATATGAGAAACTTCAAAAATTATTCATTTCTGAAATCGAAAAATCATTTGAAAATTCAATTCTGAAAGAACTTTCATTAACTAATGAATTTCAAAATATTGAACGATTCAGGAAAAACTTCGAGAATAGTAAAGATGTTTATGTGCCAAAAACGTACGAAGATTATTCGAACAACAATTTTCTTTGCATGGAATTCATAGAAGGTTTCAAGGTAAATGATGTTGAACAGTTAGAAGCTTTAGGAGTTGACCCGAAAAAAATCGTACAGAAAGGTTTTGATGTTTATTTGAAACAATTACTTGATGATGGATTTTTTCATGCTGATCCACATCCCGGAAATATTTTTATTTTAAAAGATGGACGTTTAGCTTTTATAGATTTTGGTTCGATGGGAATTTTAGCCATCAACGAAAAAGAAGCTTTAGAAAATGTAGTGATTGATTTTGGATTAAAAAATCCGAAACGAATTGTTCGTTCACTCAAAAAAATGGCAATTAAACATTATATCGAAAACGAAAAACAATTAGAACGTGATATTGCAGATATTTTCGATTATTTAGAATACAATACTGTTGATACGATAGAAGTTCAAATCATCATCAAAAAATTCAATCATATTCTGCAACGAAATCATGTTTTATTACCCGAATATGTTTACATTTTACTACGCGGAATTGCACTTATAGAAGGAATTGGACAACAATTACATGCTGATCTTAATGTACAACGTTCAATGCGTCCGTATGCGGTAAAATTGGCTCGACAAAAATTTCATCCAAAATATTTGAGTAAAAAAGCAATTGATAATTTCAAAGATATTCAAGATTTAATCAACGATTTACCAGAAGACACCTTAAAATTAATTGAAAAAGTAAACAATGATAAATTGGCTTTAAACTTCAAGATTGACCAAATAGATAATATTCAGAAATTAATAAAAGATAGTATCAATAAACTTGTTTTAGCTATTCTTACTTTAGCTTTTGGAATTGGAGCAAGTATGCTTGCGAATACGACTGTTCGTCCCATAGTTTTGGATATGCCGTTACTTTCTTGGATTGGCTATTTGTTATCTATTTTTACAGCTGGTTGCATCATTATATTGGTTTTTAGAAAGAAATAATTTTAATCCTAATTTCATAAAAATAAAATAGCCACCTCAATGAGGTGGCTATTTCTATTGTAAGCTATTCAAGAATTATTTTTTCTTTTTTGTAGCTGGTTTTACAACTTTAGTTTCTGTAACTACCGCTGTTTTTGGTAATACCTCAACACGTCTGTTTTTTTGGTAACACTCTTCAGTGTTTTCAGTACATAATAATTGAGATTTTCCTAATCCACGAGGAGTTAAACGAGCTTTATCAACTCCACCTCTTTCAGCTAAAATATTAACTAACGCTTGAGCACGTTTTAAAGATAATGTTTTGTTGTAAGCATCTTTACCTCTTTGATCAGCATGTCCGTCAATGTAGAAGTTTTTCGCTTTTAAATCATCAGAATTTAAAATTTGAGCTGCTACACGTACGTCTTCGTAAGAAGAAGGAACTATTTTATCAGAGTTGTACTCGAATAAGATGTTAGATAAACGTTTTGCTACGTGAACTTCTGTCCATGGACATCCGTTATTTTCTTTTGGTCCTTTTTCTGTTGGACAAGCATCATCTTTATCTGGAATACCATCTCCATCTGTATCTGGACAACCTTGGAATTCAGCTAAACCATATTCGTTTGGACAAGCATCATCTTTATCTAAGATTCCGTCTCCATCTGTATCTGGCCAAGGACATCCATTGTTTTCTACTGGACCAGCAACTTCTGGACAAGCATCATCTTTATCTGGAACTCCGTCACCATCTGTATCTGGACAACCTTGGAATTCAGCTAAACCAAATTCTGTTGGACAAGCATCATCTTTATCAAAGATTCCGTCTCCATCTGTATCTGGACATCCGTTTGTTGCAGGATCTCCTGTAGCGATACCTGGAGTATCTGGACATGCATCTTCGTCATCAGGAATACCATCATTATCTCTATCTTGTTTTCCGAAACGGAAAGTAACACCTACTGTGTGTTGGAAGAAATCGAAATAATTGTTTCCTCCGTAAGCTGGTAACCAGTTGTAATCAGAAGCAACATTTAAACCGAAGTTCTTAGTAAACCAAAAGTTAATACCACCTCCTAAAGAAGCTACAAAGTGATTTTTCTCTAAATCTTCTGCTTCAGTAATTTGGTATGTACCTCCATTTTCGTTACCGTAGTAAGCTGTCAATGGAAATTGTAATCCTGTGTAATCGTATCTGTGGTAACCAGCACCTACACGGATATATGGATCAAACCAAGAATCTTCTTTTAAGATATAACCATTAGCTAACTTATAACGTAAACCTAAACCAGCGTTAATGAATAACTCATCTTTAATAGCTAATCTGTTGTTATCAACTTCACCTACAGAAGCAGTTAAATCAACATCAAAAGATCTGTTTAAGTTACGAATAATAGATAATTTAGATAAAGGAGGAACGATATCCCAATTATCTGTTTTGAAATACTGGTTGAATGGTCCAGTCACTGAGTTGTGATCAACTGCGTGAGCACCAACTGTAATTGCCCAAGGATTCTTAGAATTCTGAGCATCTACAAAAGAATTACCCGCTAGGAATAATACTACTGCAGATAATAATAGATTAAACTTTTTCATTATCAAATATTTAGCGTTTTAAATATATTAAATTTTACTTAATTTTATACAATTATAAGACAAATTTAAGAATTCTTTATCATTCTATCCAAATCTCTTTTCAAATCTTTTCCTTTTATTGTGTTTCTTTTGTCAAAAAGTTTCTTCCCTTTTGCCAAATATATCTTCAATTTTGCCAACCCTTTATTGTTTATAAATAGCGTGGTTGCTACAATCGTTAATCCAGTCTCTTTCGTTTTGCGTTCTAATTTTCTCAACTCAGATTTTTGTAATAAAAGTTTTCTGTCTCGTCTAGTTTTATGATTAAAGTATGTTCCCCAATCATATTCGTCAATAAACATATTGACAATATAGAGTTCTCCATCCTTCATTTGACAAAAACTTTCGGTAATCGAAGCTTTTCCCATTCGGATAGATTTTATTTCAGTCCCAAATAATTGGATGCCGGCTTCGTAAGAATCTAATAATTCATACTCAAACCTTGCACGTTTATTCTTAATCGTAACTTCTTTCTGCACTTTATTTTATTCCAATTAAAATTTGTAACTTTGCCGGAAGGTCAAACAAACATCATACCAAAAATTATGTTAAATGTTTCTAATTTATCGCTTCAATTCGGCAAGCGTGTACTTTTCGACGAAGTTAATATAAAATTTACAAATGGCAACTGTTACGGGATAATTGGTGCCAATGGAGCAGGAAAATCTACTTTCTTAAAAATATTATCAGGTGAAATCGATCCAACTTCAGGACAAGTTAGTCTTGAAAAAGGAAAACGTATGTCTGTTTTAGAACAGAATCACTTCAAATATGACGAATATACAGTATTGGATACTGTTTTACGTGGAAATAAAGTATTATACGATATTAAAGAACGTATGGATGCTTTATATGCTAAACCAGATTTTTCTGAAGAAGATGGTATCAAAGCAGGAGAATTAGGTGTCGTTTATGAAGAAATGAACGGATGGAATGCAGAATCTGATGCTGCTACATTATTATCGAATGTAGGAATTGATTCGGATATGCATTATACATTAATGGGAGATTTAGATAATAAAGCGAAAGTTCGTATTTTGATTGCTCAAGCTTTATTTGGAAATCCTGACGTGTTAATCTTAGATGAGCCTACCAACGAATTGGACGTTAATACAATTCAATGGTTAGAGGATTTCTTAGGTAATTTCGAGAATACTGTAATCGTTGTATCGCACGACCGTCACTTCTTAGACGCAGTTTGTACGCATATTTGTGATTTAGATTTCTCTAAATTAAACCTATATTCTGGTAACTATACATTCTGGTACGAGTCTTCTCAGTTAGCTGCAAAACAACGTGCGCAACAAAACAAAAAAGCAGAAGAAAAGAAAAAGGAATTACAAGATTTCATTGCTCGTTTCTCTTCTAACGTTGCTAAAGCAAAACAAACGACTTCTCGTAAAAAAATGATCGAGAAATTAAATATCGAAGATATCAAACCTTCTTCTCGTCGATATCCAGCACTTATCTGGGAACAATCGCGTGAGGCTGGTGATCAAATCTTAGAAGTAAACAATTTATCTGCTTCTGTAGATGGAGAAGTTTTATTTAAAGATGCGAACATCAACTTGAAAAAAGGTGATAAAATTGGTATTTTCTCTCGTAACTCGAAAGCAGTTTCTCAATTTTTCGAAATTCTTTCAGGAAAAGCTCAGCCAGATTCTGGAGATTTTACTTGGGGAATTACAACAACACAAGCGTATTTACCTTTAGATAATACAGATTTCTTCAAAGAAGATATCAACTTGGTTGATTGGTTACGTCAATATACAGAATCAGACGATGAACGTCACGAAGAATTTATGCGTGGTTTCTTAGGGAAAATGTTATTCTCTGGAGACGAAGCTCTTAAAAAATCTTCTGTTTTATCAGGAGGTGAAAAAATGCGTTGTATGTTCTCTCGCATGATGTTATTACGTGCAAACGTATTATTGTTAGACGAGCCAACAGGTCACTTAGACTTAGAATCGATTACAGCATTGAATAATTCTTTGGTTAATTTCAAAGGAACAATTTTAATGGGTTCTCATGACCACGAATTGATTCAAACAACTTGTAACCGTATTATCGAGTTAACTCCAAACGGAATCATCGATCGTTATATGACGTATGATGAATTCTTAGATGATCCAAAAGTAAAAGAATTAAAAGCAAAATATTACGCTTAATAATTTCTTTCACCATATTTCTAAAAATCCAGAAGGTTCTACTTTCTGGATTTTTTTATTCATAAATTATTCTATCTTTGAGTTAGAATTTTTCGCATGATTCAACTTCCTACCATATTACTTTATCTCGTTATTGCATTGATTATTTTTCTAATCATTATGATTACATATTTAATCCATTCATTAAAATCTGAGAAAAAAATAAGTCATGAGCAAACGCAACGTTTAGACAATTTATCTACAAAAGTTGATGAGTTAAAATTGGAGTCATACGAAGCAAAATTGAATCCACATTTGTTCAAAATATTCTCAATTCGATTCAATCCAATGCGTACCAAACCTATTATACGATTGATAAATTAGCTAATGTATTGGATTATATTTTGTACGAAAGCAAAGACAATTTTGTGACGATAAAAGATGAAATAGATTTCACTAAAAACTTTATTGAAATTAATAAAGTAAAAGTTTCGCCTTTGTTTGATTTTCAAGTTAAAACGAAAATTGATGAAACTTCACCTTACTATCAAGAAAAAATTATTTTACCTTTATTAAGTATTGATTTTATTGAAAATGCTTTCAAACATACCGATTTTCAACAAGCCAATTCATTTATAAAAATTATGCTTGAACTGAATAATAAATCATTTCAAATTCAGGTAATGAATAAAATTTCTCCAAAAAATAGTTTGAAAAAAGAAACTGGCGGACATGGAAGTCAATCATTAGAACACCGCTTGAAAATGGTTTACGACGACGATTTCTTACTTTCTAAAACTATTGTACAGGATATTTTTGTAGCCAACTTAAAAATAAATTTACATGAGTTTTACACTAAAATGCATACTAATTGACGACGAAATTCTTGGGTTAAAGTACCTGAAAATGTTGTGTGAACAAATGGAAGACATCGAAGTTGTGAAAGCTTATGTTGATCCTGAATTATTCATTAACGAAATCGAAAATCTTGATTTTGACTTTTGTATTTTAGATATCGAAATGCCTAAAATAAATGGTTTACAAATCGCTAATTTATTAAAAGAAAAACCGTTTATTTTTTCCACTGCTTATAAGGAATATGCTGTTGATGCTTTTGATTTAGACGCGACAGATTATATTCAAAAACCAATCAAAAAAGAGCGTTTACAACAAGCTGTTGACAAAGTAAAAAAACGTTTACAAAATAATTTTTCGACACCAAATAATTTTGTACAATTAAATTCAGACAAAGGAAAAATTTTGTTGCAGTTTAATCAAATTTTGTACATTACAACTTCTAGTGTTGACAGCCGTGATAAAGTGGTTTATTATCAAGATTTATCGTTCTTAATTTTGAAAAATATCACACTCGATGCATTATCAGAAATGTTACCCGAAAAAGATTTTGTCCGCATCAATAAACGAGAAATAATTAGCTTGCATCATATTAAATATTTTCACTCAGACAATGTTACTTTAGATGTTTTATCAAAAGAAAATAAAGAAATTAATTTGGTGTTAAGTGAAGTTTACAAAGCTAATTTTATTGCTCAAATTTCAATTTGATTACAAAAAAAATCCATTTCATTACATTTTACTCAAGTTTAAAAAATATTGATATTTTTCTGTAAATTAATTTCTGACTTTTGTTAAAAATTAACGCCATGAAAAAATCGACAAGAAATTCTATTTTTTATATAATAACCATTCTACTTTGTTCAATCATGATGTATTTTATTGTGATTAAAGCAGAAGAAATGGAAGCTGGGAAACATGTTGTTCATGCTGCAAATGGAAGCAATTACTTCAATGATTTCATCAACAGTATTACACATAATATTGGACACCCTCTTGCTATTTTATTAGCACAAATTGTGACCATTATATTTACCGCAAGAGTTTTTGGATGGATATTTAATAAAATTGGACAACCAACTGTAATTGGAGAAATTATTGCAGGTATTTTCCTTGGTCCTTCTTTCATTGGAATGCATTTCCCAGAATTTTTCGGAGATCTTTTCCCAAAAGAATCATTAAGAAACTTAGAATTTATCAGTCAAATCGGTTTGATTCTATTCATGTATGTCATCGGAATGGAATTAGACCTTAAAGTGCTAAAGAAAAATGCACAAGACGCCATAGTTATTAGTCACGCGAGTATCATTATTCCATTTACACTTGGTTTAGCTCTAGCTGGATTAATTTATATGGAATTTGCTCCAGAAGGAATTAACTTTCTATCATTTGCCCTTTTTATCGGAATTTCGATGAGTATTACAGCCTTTCCCGTTCTGGCTCGTATTGTACAAGAACGCGGGATTAGCAAAACTCGTTTAGGTTCTATTGTAATTACTTGCGCTGCTGCCGACGATATCACGGCTTGGTGTTTATTAGCCGCGGTTATCGCAATTGTAAAAGCTGGCTCATTCATCAGTTCATTGTATGTTATTTTACTAGCAATTGTTTACGTTATCGCGATGGTTCGTTTCGTTCGTCCTTTCCTAAAGAGAATTGCAGACGTACATTCGAGCAAAACAACGCTTACAAAACCTATCATTGGAATCTTTTTCTTGGTCTTAATTATTTCTTCATACTTAAGTGAAATCATAGGAATTCATGCATTATTTGGAGCTTTTTTAGCTGGAAAAATTATGCCTGAAAATGTGAAATTTAGAAATTTATTCATCGAAAAAATAGAAGATGTTTCATTGGTTTTATTACTTCCGCTGTTCTTTGTTTTTACAGGTTTAAGAACACAAATTGGATTATTAGATAGTCCACATTTATGGCAAACTGCGGGAATGATTATTTTGGTAGCTGTAACAGGAAAATTTGTTGGAAGTGCAGTAGCCGCTAAATTTGTTGGGCAAAACTGGAGAGACAGTTTGACCATTGGTGCCTTAATGAATACACGAGGTTTGATGGAATTAGTCGTGTTAAACATTGGATATGATTTAGGTGTCTTAACACCAGAAGTTTTCGCTATGATGGTGATAATGGCTTTGGTCACAACTTTTATGACAGGTCCAGCTTTAGATTTAATCAATTGGATTTTTCGAAAACAAAAGACAGAAAATGAACTTTCTGAAATTAGTCAAAGTCAGAAATATAAAATATTAATTGATTTTCAAACACCTGAAAAAGGTGCTGAATTGTTACGAATAGCTAATAGCTTTATCAAAAAACAAGACGAAAACTCACTTGTTTCCGCAATTCATGTGATGAAAAGTAGCGAAGTGCAACATTTCAATCTTGAAGATAGAGAAGCAGAAATTTTTGAACCGATTATTGAGGTTTCCGAAGAATTACATCAAGATGTAACAACCATGTTCAAAGTTTCTACAGATATGGTTTTTGAGACAATTGATATTGCACAAAAAGGTGATTACGATTTGATGTTGATGGGTGTTAGAAATTCTATTTATTCAGGTTCGTTATTAGGAAATATTTTAGGATTTACGACAAAAATTATCGATCCAGATATTTTGATTGGTCAAGTTACTGGAAAAGAAAACATGTTTGATCATTCAATTTTCAACGAAAGAACGAAACAATTATTGAACAAATCAACAGTTCCTGTTGGTGTTGTTTTGGATAAAAATTTCACAAAAGCTGAAAAAGTTTTTCTTCCTCTTTTCGGAAATAAAGATGCCGATTTACTGAAATATGCACAACGTTTAATCTCGAATAGCGAATCTCAAATTATTATTGTAGACGTGAGCGGTTACACAAAACGTCATTCAGAAGTAAAAGAAATTATTCGTAGTATCGAAAATATTGCTCCAAATCATATTAGTCTTTCGTACAAACAACAACTGGATAAAGAGTTTTTAGATGAAATGGATTTGATGATGATTAGTATGAAAAGTTGGAAAAACTTAATCGAAACAAAAAGTATTTGGATTTCCAATGTACCAACAACATTGATTATTTCGGAGTAAATCTTCTTCATTCAAGATTTATATATTCAATTACAAAAAATAAATCCAGCTTAAAAGCTGGATTTATTACTTTATATTATTCAAATCGATTAAACATCAATTTTTGCATAGTGTGCATTTTTCTCGATAAACTCACGACGAGGCGGTACATCATCACCCATCAACATAGAGAACACGCGATCTGCTTCTGTTGCATTGTCAATCGTTACTTTACGCAACGTTCTGTGCTCTGGATTAAGAGTTGTATCCCATAATTGCTCTGCGTTCATTTCCCCAAGACCTTTGTATCGTTGAATTGTAACTCCTTTACCAGAACCATCTGTAGAAAATTCTGCAGTTAAACGTTCACGATCTTTTTCATCCCAAGCATATTCTGCTTTCGCTCCTTTTTTGATTAAATATAAAGGTGGCGTTGCAATGTAAATATGTCCTTGCTCAATCAATTCTTTCATGTAACGGAAGAAGAATGTCAAAATTAATGTCGCGATGTGAGAACCGTCGACATCGGCATCGGTCATAATTACAACCTTGTGGTAACGTAATTTTGAAATATTAAGTGCTTTCGAATCTTCTTCAGTTCCGATTGTTACACCTAAAGCTGTATAAATATTTTTAATCTCTTCGTTATCCAAAACTTTGTGCGCCATCGCTTTCTCTACATTCAAAATCTTACCACGCAATGGTAAAATTGCTTGAAAATGACGATCACGACCTTGTTTTGCCGTTCCTCCGGCAGAATCTCCCTCGACTAAGAATAACTCAGATTCTTCTGGCTTACGAGAAGAACAATCCGCTAATTTCCCTGGCAATCCGCTTCCTCCCATAGGATTTTTGCGTTGTACCATTTCACGAGCTTTCTTCGCTGCCTGACGAGCTTTTGCTGCTAAAATTACTTTATCAACAATTTGTTTTGCTTCTGTTGGATTCTCTTCTAAGAAATTCGTTAACATTTCTGCCACGATTTTATCAACCGCAGGAGAAACCTCAGAGTTTCCTAATTTCGTTTTCGTTTGACCTTCGAATTGAGGCTCCATTACTTTTACCGAAATCACTGCTGTTAATCCTTCACGGAAGTCATCTCCAACGATTTCAACTTTTTCTTTTGCAAGATTAAAGTTTTCTTCAGCATATTTTTTCAATGTACGTGTCAATGCACGACGGAAACCAGATAAATGTGTTCCACCTTCGTGTGTATTGATGTTATTTACATACGAATGTACATTTTCGTTATACGATGTATTGTATCGCATTGCAACCTCAACTGGAATTCCATCGCGTTCACCTTCCATGAAGATTACTTTGTCCATAATAGATTCGCGGCTACCGTCGATAAACTCAACAAATTCTTTTAATCCTTCTTCAGAATGAAAAGTTTCTGTTACAGGATTTCCATCAGCATCTTTTTCGCGTTCATCAACCAATACAATATTGATTCCTTTGTTCAAGAAAGCTAACTCACGCAAACGATTTGCTAAAGTAGAATAGTTATATGTTTGTACTTCTTGGAAAATTGTATCATCTGGCGTAAAAGTTACTGTTGTACCACTTTTATCAGTCGTTCCAACTTCTTTTACATCGTACAAAGGTTTCCCTTTCGAATATTCCTGAATATATTGTTTTCCGTTCTTGAAAACTTCTGCCGATAAATGGTTAGAAAGTGCATTAACACACGAAACTCCAACACCGTGCAAACCTCCAGAAACTTTGTACGTATCTTTATCAAACTTACCACCTGCACCAATTTTCGTCATTACAACTTCTAATGCAGATTTTCCTTCTTTTTTATGTAAGTCGACAGGAATACCACGTCCGTTATCTTCGACACGAATCGAGTTTCCTTCTAAAATTGTTACCTTGATTGTATCACAGTATCCTGCTAAAGCTTCATCAATAGAGTTATCAACAACCTCGTAAACTAAGTGGTGTAATCCTCTAACTCCGACGTCTCCAATGTACATCGATGGACGAAGACGTACGTGCTCCATTCCTTCTAACGCTTGGATATTATCCGCCGTATATGTGTTATTACTCATAATATGTCTCTAACTTTTTAAAACAAACAAATATAGTGAATTTTGACGAGAAAACCTCTTAAAAAGAACTTAAAGTATTGGATAAAATAACGTTTTAAAATTTAATTTTTGGATTAATTCAATAATTATTGTGTTTAAACTTTTTTACTAAGCAAAACGTGATATAACTCTTTAATCTCTTTTTATTTTCATTTTTTTCTTGATAAAAAAACGAAACAAAAAAATCAAGGTTATAAATCTTTGACTAAAAATTATCAACACTTCGATAATGATTTAAAAATTCACATACGTTCATTAAATCATTTATAACCTACGCTTATTCAATTTTATTAACGTCAAAGCTTTAAATACCATTATTTTTAAACCTTAAAAAAAAGAAAAATAGCTGAATAATTAAAAATCACTATTTGAAAGTTTAAACAAGATTATTGTTAAAATAAAAAACCGAAATCAAATTGATTTCGGTTTTCAAGTATATAATTTCTATAAATTAAATATCTTTCTTTTCTAAATAAACGACTTTCTTCGTTTCGAAGAAATCTTCGTCAAAAAAGTTTTGAATATCAAACAAAACAGCATTTGGAAAACCTGCTAATTCTTCTGTCAAATCACCTCCTTTTAGATATAATAAGCCATTAGGAAAAGGATTAATCGCTTCTTTTTTAAATTTTCCTCGAATCCATTCTGCGAATCTTGGCATTGCTGTCACCGCACGAGAAACCACAAAATCGTATTTATCTGTTAATTCTTCGGCACGTTTTTGTTCTGCTTTTACGTTCGTCAAACCTAAACCGTCAGCCACACCTTTTACAACCTTGATTTTTTTTCCGATAGAATCTACCAAATGAAACTGAACATTCGGAAACAAAATTGCCAACGGAATTCCTGGTAAACCACCTCCAGTTCCTACATCCAGAACAGAAGAACCATCTGCAAATTCCATCACTTTTGCAATCGCTAAAGAATGTAAAATATGGTTCGTATAAATTTCATCAATATCTTTTCGAGAAACAACATTGATTTGATCGTTCCATTCTTTGTACAAATCACCAACTTTCGAAAATTGTTCGATTTGTTTTTCCGTTAAATCAGGAAAATATTTTAAAATTAAATCAATCATTGCTTAAATAATTTCTGAAACTCGCTGACAAACGTAATCTAACAACTTTGTATCGTCTTCTGTAAACGGATTAATTTTATGCGAATCGATATCAATTTGACCAATATTTTCTCCATTTTTGAAAATTGGAACAACAATTTCAGCTTTCGTTTCTATTGAACAAGCCAAATAATTATCTTGTGCATAAACGTCTGGCACAACAAAAGTTTCGTTAGATTCTGCCACTTGCCCACAAATTCCTTTACCATAAGGAATTATTGTATGATCGGTAGCTGCACCAACATAAGGTCCAAGTTTTAGTTCATTTTTATCTCCATTCTTGAAATAAAATCCCACCCAATTATAGTATTCAACTTCGTCACTCAACAATTGACAAATCTTTTGTAATCTATCTTCCGTAGAAATTGCGCTATCAATTATGACATCCACGCGTTTATGTAAATCTTGCATTTTGTTACTTCTAAAAAAGCAAATTTATTGATTAATCATAACTTAATCAAAAGTTGACGTTTTTCATTTATATTTGTTCAAGATTTTTTAACCAAATGAAAGAATTTAAACCTTTATTGTTATTCCTTGCACGTTTTTTAGGAACTTACATTATTTTAAGTTTAGCTTATAAATTGTATTTGGATCAATATTTACCGCACAATAACCCTGATCCGTTTACAAAATTAACGTCAGATGTAACAGCTTTTGGCTTGAACAAATGTGGTTTTTTTACTTTTTCTAATATTGAAGAAAATCAGCCTTGGATGCGTTTGGTAATGGACGGACAAGTGGCGTCTATTGTAAATGAAGGTTGTAATGCGATTTCTATTTTGATAATTTTCATAGCGTTTATCGTTGCTTTTTACACGAATTTCAAACAAACTTTTTTGTTTATTTTGTCTGGTTTAGCAATTCTTTTTGTGATGAATATTTCGAGAATTATGTTGTTAAATTATATTTTTAGATACCACGCAGAATATGGTAAAATGGCGCACGATTATCTATTCCCTGCAATTATTTATGGTTCAATCGTGATTCTTTGGATTGTTTGGATCAAATTTTTTGTAACAAAATACAATAAGCAAAATGCTAAATAAATATTTACGTTATGCAATTGCAGTTTTACTTGTTTTTGGATTAATATTAGTCCGAAAATTTGAAGATATTTTATTTTATGATCCTTTCTTAGAATACTTTCATTTTGTTGGACATTCAAAATTTCCTGAAATTGATTTACCAAAATTAAACGCAAGTCTGATGGTTCGCTATCTAATTAATACATTATTAACGGTATTAATTGTTTGGTTTATTTTCTGGAAAAAAAGTTACGTTAAATTCTCTATCATTATTATGATTATCGGATTAATCGTTCTTTTACCAATCTATAATTATTTGATTTCAACACATTTTTCATCAGGCGAAATGGTTTTATTTTATGTGAGAAGATTTCTCATTCAGCCCATGTTTTTATTAATTTTAGTTCCTTGTTTTTATTACCAAGAAATACAACATAAAAAAACGGTCGAAAATTAATTTTCGACCGTTTTTTATTTTTTATTTTGACTTTGAAAAATATCTTCCAAAAATTTTATTTTTTCTTCTTCAGACATCGGTTTTTCTCCATTATCATTTAAAGTAATCCCTGTTAATTTATTATTACGAACCGAAAATAATAAATATGAATTTAAATCTATATTTCCTTTTACTTTCTCCTTAAATATTCTCCAAATTATATAATTAGAGTTTCTCTTTAATTCTGATACTAATACTTTTTCTCCGGTTTTCCAATAATCAGTCTCCCATTTATAATATTTCTCTAAAAGTTCACTTTCAGACAAACCTGTTTCATAAAATTCATATTTTTCTGGTTTCGCTACGACAATCATTAAGCTAACATCGGTTTTCTTATTAACAAAATGATATTGACTTGAACTTTTAAGTTGTCCTTTATGTTCCCATTTTCCAGGGAATTCAAAATATTCTTCATTAATGATATAATGAGAAACTTTTTGAGCATTAACAAAATTTGAAAAAAATAATATTACAAAAAGAAATGTAATTTTTAAAAAACTATTTGCTTTCATAATTACAATCCCGATTCTTCTTTTTCTTGTTGCGCATCTAACTTTGCTTGCTCTTTTGCAGCTGCTTCTTGTGCTTTTTGTTCTGCAACTTTACGTTTTTCTTCGTTTGCAATTTCTGCATTCGCTTTGTTCACTGCTTTGTATTTGTACAACCAACCTAAGAATCCACCAAGTATAAATCCAACTCCAGCACCTCCTGTTATTCCGACTAAAAATTCTTTGTCCGCAAATAATCTTGAGATATCTAAATTTGTAAAATAGTACATTGCAACGCTAATCGCAATCAACAAAAATCCAATAAAAGTAGAATAGGTCATCGTTATATGTTTTTAAAATAAATCTTGTAACATTCTTTGGCGAACAGCTTCGTACAAAATCGCTCCAGCCGCAACCGAAACATTCAGTGAAGCAGTTTGTCCAGCCATAGGCAATTTAATAATTTTATCCGAAATTTTAATAATAGAATCCGAAACTCCATCTTCCTCACTTCCCATCACAATAGCTGCAGGAACAGAGAAATCTGCATCATAAATAAATTCTGCTGATTTTTCAGAAGCACTAAAAATTGAGATTCCAGCCGATTGTAAATATTTAATAACATTCACTAAATTTCCTTCTTTACAAACCGGAATATTGTACAACGCTCCTGTCGAAGTTTTGATCGCATCTGCATTTACAGAAGCCGAACCTTTTGCTGGAATAATAATTGCATCAACACCAACACATTCTGCTGTACGAGCGATTGCACCAAAATTACGAACATCAGAAACACGATCTAAAATCAAGATAAAAGGTGTTTTTCCTTGTTCCCAAATTTGAGGTAATACATTTTCGATTGAATCAAATTCGATTGGCGAAATAAATGCATAGACTCCTTGGTGATTTTTTCCTGTAAAACGATTTAGTTTTTCTACAGGTACATAACTTACAGGAATTTCATATTCAGTGATTAATTTTCTCAATTCAGAAAAAATTTCACCTTGTAAACCTTTTTGAATAAAAATTTTGTCGATTGTTTTCCCTGCTTCAATCGCTTCTATTACTGGTCTTAAACCAAAAATTCCCGCTTCGTTTTTCATAAGTGCAAAGATAAAAAATTATACGTAACTATTTACCTATCCTTCTCTTCAATTGTTGTAAATAATTTGGAAAGCTCATATACAACATGCAACCAATAACAATTAGCGAAATCATTGAGATTAAATTTAGTTTGATATGAACAATTTTTGACACAAAAACAACCACCAAAACAACATTAAATAAAGTTTGGAAATAAAAATGTTGCGCAATTTTTCGTCCAAAATCTGATTTGCTATACGAAGCAAAAAACATAAAAAGCACTAAAATTGTAAAAATTAAACTAATTTTCATTCTAAAAAAAATCACTAAATTTGAAAGGTTAAATATACTCAAAATGCAACAATATCACGATTTATGTAAAAAGGTTTTAGCAGAAGGCGCTTTTAAAGAAGACAGAACGGGAACAGGAACTAAAAGTATTTTTGGTTACCAAATGCGTTTCGATTTGTCGAAAGGTTTCCCTTTGGTGACGACTAAAAAATTACATTTAAAATCGATTATCTACGAATTGTTGTGGTTTTTGAAAGGTGATACGAATATCAAATATTTAACAGATAATGGTGTAAGAATATGGAACGAATGGGCTGACGAAAATGGTGATTTAGGTCCTATTTATGGTCATCAATGGCGTTCATGGGGGAAACCAAATGGAGAAGTTGTTGACCAAATTAAAGTTGCGATTGATCAAATAAAAAATAATCCTGATTCACGTAGAATTATAGTTTCTGCTTGGAATGTTGGAGAATTAGATCAAATGGCTTTAGCTCCATGTCATGCATTTTTTCAGTTTTATGTGAATGATGGAAAATTATCGTTGCAATTGTATCAACGTAGTGCAGATATTTTCTTAGGTGTTCCATTCAATATTGCGTCATATGCGTTATTACAAATGATGGTTGCACAAGTTTGTGATTTAGAAGTCGGCGATTTTGTGCATACTTTTGGAGATGCACATATTTACAAAAATCATTTTGAACAAGTTGAACTACAATTAACACGCGAACCTTTTCCTCTTCCAACAATGAAAATCAATCCGAATGTAAAGGATATTTTTGATTTTACATACGAAGATTTCGAATTAGAAAATTATCAAGCTCATCCTCACATCAAAGGAATTGTAGCAGTTTAATCATAAAAAAACACTTAAAGTCTCCAAATTGGAGGCTTTTTTTGTAACTTTTCGAGAAAATTATCAACCAATAGAAATAAATTTTTACGATGAAAAAACGAATCCTTTGGCTTTCATCAGCCTTTATTATATCAAGTCTTACTTATGCGCAAGTAATGACGCCACCGCCGAGTTATAACGAAAACCAAACGAACAAATTAGATATTTATCGTGCAGAAGCAGAACGAATTAATAATCTTGTTCATACCAAATTGGATCTTAAATTTGATTATGCAAAAGAGCACGTTTTAGGTGAAGCTTGGGTAACATTGAAACCACATTTCTATGCTACAAACAAAGTTACATTAGACGCAAAAGCAATGTTGATTAGCGAAGTCGCTTTGGTAAATGGTGCTACAAAAAAAAAATTAAATTATAAATACGATGATTTACAATTAGTCATCGATTTGGATAAAGAATACAAAAAAGATCAAGAATATACACTTTACATCAAGTATACAGCGCGTCCAAACGAAGTAAAACAAGAAGGAAGTGCGGCCATAAACGATGCAAAAGGTGTTTATTTTATCAATGCAAAAGGTGAACGACCAAATTATCCAACTCAAATTTGGACACAAGGCGAAACTGAATCTTCTTCTTGTTGGTTCCCGACAATTGATAAAACGAATCAAAAAACTTCACAAGAAATCACGTTAACATATCCTGATAAATATGTTTCATTATCAAATGGAACAATGAAATCTTCGAAGAAAAATTCGGACGGAACAAAAACTGATTATTGGAAATTTGATAAAAAACATGCGCCATATTTATTCTTTTTCGGGATTGGAGATTACGCAGTCATCAATGATAAATGGAAAAATATCAATGTTGATTATTACGTAGAACCAGAATATAAAGATGTTGCAAAGCAAATTTTTGGTAATACACCAGAAATGATTCAGTTCTTTTCTGATAGATTAAACTATCCTTATCCTTGGGATAAATATGCACAAATGACGGCTCGCGAATATGTTTCTGGAGCTATGGAAAATACAACAGCTTCTTTATTTCATGATGGTGTTCAGCAAAAAGCTGGTCAATTAGTCGATGAAAACACTGCTGAATATGTTATTGCGCACGAATTATTTCACCATTGGTTTGGAGATTTAGTTACGGCTGAAAGTTGGGGAAATTTAACAGTGAATGAATCGTTTGCTAATTATTCTGAATATTTATGGTTTGAATATAAATACGGAAAAGAGAAAGCGGATGAGCATCGTTACAACGAAATGTTTGGTTATAAACAAGGCGATGGACCAACGAAAAATTTGGTTCGAGTTCATTACAATTCTCGCGAAGACATGTTTGATGGTGTTTCGTACAACAAAGGTGGAATTATCTTACATATGTTGAGAAACTTCTTAGGAGATGATGCTTTCTTCAAAGGTTTGAACAAATATTTGAAAGATAATGAATACGGAAAAGCTGAATCTACTCAATTACGATTGGCTTTGGAAGAAGTTTCTGGTCGTGACTTAAATTGGTTTTTCAATCAATGGTATTACGAAAATGGTCATCCAAAATTAACAGTTGTTTCAGATTATTCTTCAGCAAATAAAAAAATAAAAGTTGTTGTTCGTCAAGATGCTTCAAAATTATTTGAATTTCCTTTTGCGATTGATATTGTCGAAAATGGAAAAACAACGCGTCAACAAGTTTGGGTTCCAAAACAAGCCGAAACTGTTTTCGAATTTGCAGCAAACCAAAAACCTGATGTCGTTATTCCAAATGCGGATCAAGTTTTATTAGCAGATATCGACGATAAAAAACCTGTTGAAGATTTTATTGCGCAATACAAAGCTGGAAAAGGAAATTACACGACACGTTTATTAGCGATTGAAGCAATGGCAAATGCGCAAGCAACTAATCCAAAAGCGGCTGATGCCTTGGTTAATGCTTTAGATGATTCATTTGATGGATTAAGAATTTATGCGATTCATAAATTGGACACAAAATCAAAAACGATTGTTGATAAAGCTTCATCAAAATTAAAACAATTGGCTTCTAATGATCCTAAAACATTGGTTCAAGCGGCTGCTTTAAGTGCTTTGAATGATGCCAATATTTATGATGTAGCAATTTTCGAGAAAGCTTCAAAAAGCCCTTCATTTAGTGTTCAAGGAGCCTCGTTAACTGGAATCTTAAAAAATAATCCTTCAAAAATTAATGATTTAACAACTAATCTTGATAATGAAGTGATTAAAGGTTCACCAGATTTAGCAATGGCATTAGTTCCGACTTGGATCAAAAATAATCAATTGGATAAAGCTGCTTTAATTTCGGAATCTGCTGCGATGTATGAATTCGTAAAATTCCAAGATCCAGAAAAAGGAAAAATTGCTGAACAAGCTTTCAATTGGATTATGAACAATGACACACCAGATGCAACGGCTGAAATTGCTAAAACATATTCGCGTTATTATCCATATTTGAAAGAACAAAATCCACAAGCAGGACAAGCTGTGAAAATGATGGCTGAAAAAGCATTGCAAGTAAAAACGAATGCTGCAAAAACAATTAAATCAGCAACTATTGCAAAACAAGTGGAGCAATTACAAGATGCTATAAATAAAATGAAATAATTCACTAAAATTATTATATTTGTTAAGCTATCCTTGCAAGAGGATAGCTTTTTTTACCTTATAACTTATGATAAACATTGTAGTAGCAAAAGCAAGCAACAACGTAATTGGTGCAAAAAATGATTTGATTTGGCATTTACCAAATGATCTGAAACATTTCAAAAGTATAACTTCTGGGCATCCTATTATTATGGGACGAAAAACGTTCGAATCATTGGGTAGACCTTTACCAAATCGTACCAATATTGTTGTGACAAGAGATCAGAATTGGAATACAGAAGGTATCGAAATTGCGTCTTCTTTACCAAAAGCAATAGAAGTTGCGAAAAAAATTGACGATGATATTTACATTATCGGTGGTGGAAATATTTACAAACAAGCGATGGAATTTACTGATATTTTGTACATCACAGAAGTTCATCACGAATTTGATGGAGACACTTATTTCCCAGAAATAGACTTGGACGAATGGGAAGAAGTAGAACGAGAAGATTTCAAAAAAGATGAAAAACATCCATATGCTTACTCGTTTGTGACGTATAAAAGAATAGATTAGAAACTTTCGTGCATAAAAAAAGCAAGAATTTTGATTCTTGCTTTTATATTTTTTACACCTTAATGTTTTACATCTTGTACTTCGTCTGGATTGTGTTTGTATTTGAACACAATTGCGAACAATACCGTAACAACTAATGCGTAGCCTGCGAAAATAAACCAAGAATGTCTCCATCCTTCTAGCTGCAATGTCAAATCAGTTTGACTATACACTAAATGATTCACGATGTATTGTGCAATTAACATTCCGATTGTTGCTCCAAAACCATTGGTCATCATCATAAAAACTCCTTGTGCAGAAGAACGAATTTCTTCGTTTGTTTCTTTGTCTACATACAACGAACCTGATACATTGAAAAAATCGAAAGCGATTCCGTAAACAATCATTGATAAGATAAACATCCAAACGCCAGATCCTGGATCTCCTAATCCAAATAATCCGAAACGTAAGACCCAACCTACCATTGCCATCAACATCACGATTTTGATTCCGAATCGTTTTAGCACGAAAGGAATTAATAAAATACACAATGTTTCAGAAACTTGAGACAACGAAATTAAAGCATTTGCATTACTTGCTCCCCACGTATTGGCATAATCTGGAATATCCTTAAACGTTGTGATAAATGGATTTGCATATCCATTTGTAATTTGCAAAGAAACGCCTAAAAGCATTGAAAAGATAAAGAAAATTGCCATTTTTCTATCTTTAAATAATGCAAAAGCTTTTAAACCAAATGCATCAGAAATAGATTGTTTTTCAGAACTTTTGTTAACTGGGCAATTAGGTAATAAGAAACTGTATAAAAACAATATAACTCCTAAAAATCCAGATACAAAGAACTGATAATAATTGGATTGAAAACTTACGAATGTTGGATCACTTGAAAAGTTAAATCCAAAAACACCATCTTTAAATCCAGAGAAATTAACAAATAACATCGCTACAATAAAACCAACTGTTCCAAACGTTCTGATTGGAGGAAAGGATTTGATTGTGTCTAAATTATTTTGTTTTAAAATTGTGTAGGCTGTTGAGTTAGAAAGGGCGATTGTTGGCATAAAGAACGCCACACTAACCGAATAAAGTGCGAAGATTGTTGTAAAATCTACATCGTTTCCAGCTGTCATTCCGTAATAACCTGCTGCAAACATAAAAATCGCAGCTAATAAATGATTCAATCCCAACAAACGTTGTACAGGAATCCATCTATCCGCTACAATACCCATTATTGCGGGCATAAAAATCGACACAATACCTTGCATCGCGTAAAAAAGACCAATTTTTGGACCTAAGCCAACTGATCCTAAGTAATTTCCCATAGAGGTTAGGTATGCTCCCCATACCGCAAACTCAAGGAAACTCATGATTGTAAGTCTAAGCTTTACAGACATAATTATTTGAAATAGTTATTAGTTTCCCATGTTATCGATTTGATCACGAAGGCGAGCTGCCAATTCATAATCTTCATTCTTCACAGCTTTTTCCATCTCAGTTTCAAGTTCAGATTTTGTCCAACCTTCATATTCGTTGATATCAGACAAATCATTTTCCAAACCAGCCAAGATATCCAAATCATCTTCGAAGTTATTTGCTGCGCGACGTATATTTTCTTCTTCTTCAATAACGTCCAAATGAATTCCAGCTTTTTCTACAACATTATCATAGGCATAGATAGGTGCATTGAAACGAACAGCCAATGCAATTGCATCAGAAGTTCTCGAATCAATCTCGGCACGTTGTCCATCATCATTCACAAAAACAATATTCGAATAAAAAACACCATCTTCTAATTTATAAATATAAATAGAATCAACATTCAATTGAAATTCTTTTCCTAATGAAATAAACAAATCGTGTGTTAATGGACGAGGTGGATTAATATCTTTCTCTAAAGCTAATGCGATTGATTGTGCCTCAAAGCTCCCAATAATAATTGGCAACTTTCTTCCTCCTACATTTTCCTCTAGAATCAACGCATATGCGCCAGTCTGAGTTTGACTGTAAGATATTCCTTTAATATTTAATCTAATTAAATTGTCCATTTGGGCGTAAATCTATGAAAAACTGATGAATATTTAATCTTTTTTTAATGAATAAAAAAAATCCGAACCACCTAAATGATTCGGATTGAATTTATAATCTTAAAATGATTAAGCTTGACCTTTATATTTTTTTAACTCTTCAGTTAATTTAGGAACAATCTCAAAAGCATCTCCTACGATTCCGTAATCAGCCGCTTTAAAGAAAGGCGCTTCTGGATCATTGTTGATGACAACAATTGTTTTAGATCCATTAACTCCAGCTAAGTGCTGAATAGCTCCTGAAATACCAACTGCGATATATAAATTTGGCGCAATTGCTTTTCCTGTTTGTCCTACGTGCTCAGCATGCGGTCTCCAACCAATATCAGCAACTGGTTTAGATGATGCTGTAGCAGCTCCTAAAACTTTTGCTAAATCTTCGATCATTCCCCAGTTTTCAGGACCTTTCATTCCACGACCTGCAGAAACAACAATATCCGCTTCTTTCAAATCGATTTTATCAGAAGAAGCCATTTCTGTTGAAACAACTTTTACTTTTGCATCTGCATCAGAAACTGATACTGAAGCTGATTCTTCTGAACCTGAAACTGCATTTTCTTTTGCTCCGAATGCGTTTTGTAGAACTGTAACTACAACTTTTCCTGAAACTGCAACAGTTTCTACTCCTTTTCCAGAGAATGCTTTACGTGCAACTGTGAATGGAGAAACTGCTGTTGGAGATTTTTCTACATTTGTTACTAAAGATGCTCCTGTTTTGTATGCTAAAACTGGTGCTATAGTCGCTCCTTCGTTTGTTGATGGTAAAACCACAACATCTCCTTGAGCAACTTCAGCCAAAGCTTTTGCGTAAGAATTTGCATCAAATTTTGCTAAAGCTGCATTATCAACTTTAACTACTTTAGATGCTCCATATTTATATAATTCGTCAGCAGTAGCATTTCCAAAAACGATTGCTGTAACAGTATCTCCAGCAACATCAGCTGTAGCTTTTGCGTAAGAAACTGCTTCTAATCCTGCTTTTTTATATTTTCCGTCGTGTGACTCTGCGTATACAAAAATTGCCATTTTTTAATTTCTTTTTAGGTGAATAATTAGATTACTTTAGCTTCTTCGTGTAATAATCTTACCAATTCTGCTACATTGTCTTTGTCGATTAATGTTACATTACCTCTTTCAGCAGGTTTTACATAACCAACAACTTCAACTTTAGTTTCTGTCGCTTCTGGTGCAACAACTGCGATTTGTTTTGTACGCGCTTGCATAATTCCACGCATATTAGGAATTCTTAATGCAGCCTCGTCAACCAATCCTTTTTGTCCTGCGATAACAGCTGGTAAAGTAACTTCTACAGTTTCTTTTCCTCCGTCAATTTCACGAACAGCTTTTGCAGAAGAACCTTCTACATCAAGACCGATACATCCGTTTACAAAACCATAATCTAACATTGCAGCAACTAATCCTGGTACAGAACCTCCATTATAATCAATTGATTCTTTTCCTGTCAATACTAAATCAAAACCACCATCTTTAGCAGCTTTTGCGATTTGTGTAGCAACAAAGAAATCATCGCGAGCATCAGCATCAATACGAATTCCATCATTCGCACCAATCGCTAAAGCTTTACGCATAACTGGATCTACAGTTGCATCTCCAACAGTTAAAATTGTAACAGTAGCTCCTTGTTTTTCTTGTAACTCTACTGCTTTATTTAAACTAAATTCGTCGTGCGGGTTAATAACGAACTGAACACCATTTTTATCAAATGATTTTCCGTCAGCTGTGAAGTTGATTTTTGCTGTAGTATCTGGTACACTACTAATACAAACTAATATCTTCATAATTTTGTGTTTACTTTTTCTTTTATGTAAAAATAACTAATTTATTTTATTATGCAAGCATAACATTGTTAATTCTTTACTAAGTCGTTACTTTTCGCTTTCAATTGTTTTTTATAAACTGAATTTGAAACCAATACACTTAGTTCGTACAATAACCAAAGAGGAATTGTAACTAAAATCATACTGTACACATCGTTTGGTGTAATTGCAGCTGCAATCACTAATACAACAATAAATGCGTGTTTACGGTATTCTTTCAAAAATTTTGGTGTTAAGATTCCAATACTCGTTAAGAAGTAAACGAAAACAGGCATCAAAAACATAACTCCCATCGATAATAATAATTGAACAAATAAATCGATATAACTTGGCAACGTCCATGTATTTCCTACACCAAAAGGATCGTAAGTGAATAAAAATTGTGTACACAATGGTAGCAACATATAGTAACTAAATAAGACTCCTGTTACAAAGAAAAACGAAACAGCGAAAATGGTAAATCCTGCATATTTTCGTTCAGCTTCTTTTAATGCTGGTTTTACAAATCGCCAAATTTCAAAAATAATATAAGGAATTGCGATAATTACACCACACACAATTACTGCAAAAAATTGTGAAGTGATCTGTCCTGATGGATTAAGATTGGTCAATTCTTTCGAAATATCAAATGATTCGGTATAAATTTTTCCGAAACCTGTTAATTCACCAAATTGATTAAAAATATCAAACGTTGGAAAAGTTGATTTTAATGGAGCCATAATCACATGTTCCACCAATTCGTCCCAATAAATAGCGACTGCAATAGATGTAATCACAATTGATAAAATAGAACGAACCAAATGTCCTCTCAACTCACCAATATGAGCCAAAAATGACATACTCGATTTTGTATTATCTGCCATACGCTTATTCGATTCCTTCGTTTAAAATTGAGTGAATATCCAAAATTCCATAATAATGATTTTCTTCATCAACCACCACCAATTGTCCAATACTGTTGTGACGAAGAATCGCTAAAGCTTCTCTTGCTTTTTCAGCTTTTTTGATTGTTTTCGGATTCATTGAAGCAATATCTTTCGCAGTTAAATGTGCAAAAGTTTCATTATTTAATAACATTCGGCGCAAATCTCCATCTGTTATCACACCAACAATTTTATCATTATCAATCACAACTGTAATTCCATGACGACCTGATGTTAATGAATTAATGACTTCTGTAATCGAAGAATCTGGATGCACAGAAGGTTTTCTTTCTGGATCAACAATATTTTCTACTGTCCACAATAATCGTTTTCCTAAAGCTCCACCTGGATGATATTTTGCAAAATCGTTTTGTGTAAACGCTCTCAATTTCATCAAAGCTACCGCCAATGCATCACCCATTACCAATTGAGCCGTTGTAGAAGTTGTTGGTGCCAAATTTACGGGACAAGCTTCTTTATCAATATTAACATCCAAAACAATGTCTGAATTTTTTGCTAATTCTGATTTCAAATTTGATGTTAAACCAATCAAAACTGATGCATATTGTTTAAGAATCGGAGCCAAATATGTAATCTCTGGCGTATTTCCACTTTTCGAAATACAAATCACCACATCTTCTGGTCGTACAAGACCCAAATCGCCATGAATAGCTTCCGTCGCATGTAAAAATTGACTTGGAGTTCCGGTAGAATTTAAGGTTGCTACAATTTTATTTGCAATGTGTGCACTCTTTCCTACTCCAACAACTACCAACTTTCCTTTCGTGTTATATATCGCATTTACCGCATCAACAAAAGACTCGCTAATACGAGAAGCTATTGCTTCCAGCGCTTGAATTTCTTCTCGAAATACCCCTTGCGCTATTTGTATTAATTCTGAATTTTCCACAATAAAATTTCTATTGTCTATTTTTAAAATTTTTCGTACTTTTACTCTCCTTTTTTATTTACACTCAATTATATATAAATCATATAAAATTTATGTGTATATTTAAGAGTTATCAAATATAGGAACTATTTAATTTATAATATTAATTTTAGTCTTTTGTGTAGATGGAAGCCACTTCGAAAAACTTAACATCTTACCTAAAAAAATATTTTGGTTTCGACCAATTTAAAGGACAGCAGCACGAAATCATTACAAGCTTACTAAATAAAGAAGATGTATTTGTTTTGATGCCAACTGGAGGAGGTAAGTCTTTATGTTATCAATTACCGGCATTAATGTCAGATGGAGTCGCGATTATTGTGTCCCCTTTAATCGCGCTGATGAAGAATCAAGTAGACGCTATACGTGGAATTTCTGAAAATGATGGAATTGCCCACGTATTAAACTCATCTTTAAACAAGTCAGAAACGAAAACAGTTATGACAGATATTAAAGATGGAGTAACTAAAATGTTGTACGTTGCACCCGAATCTTTGACAAAAGAAGAATACATCGATTTCTTTAAATCGGTAAAAATTTCTTTTTTTGCTATTGATGAAGCGCACTGTATTTCTGAATGGGGACACGATTTTCGACCAGAATATCGTAATCTAAAAGCGATTATCAACAAAATTGGTGATGCGCCAATTATTGCTTTAACTGCAACAGCAACACCAAAAGTACAAGAAGATATTCAGAAAACTTTGGGAATGCAAAGCGCTAAAGTTTTTAAAGATTCTTTTAATCGTACGAATTTATTTTACGAAATCCGCCCAAAGGTTGATCAAGACAAACAAATCATCAAATTTATCAAACAAAACGATGGTAAATCTGGTGTCATTTATTGCTTGAGTCGTAAAAAAGTTGAAGAAATTACGCAACTTTTACAAGTAAACGGAATCAATGCCATTCCTTACCATGCAGGTTTAGACGCCAAAACACGTAGCAAACATCAAGATATGTTTTTGATGGAAGATGCAAGTGTCGTTGTCGCTACAATTGCTTTCGGAATGGGAATTGACAAGCCAGATGTACGTTTTGTGATGCATTACGATATGCCAAAATCGTTAGAAAGTTATTACCAAGAAACTGGTCGTGCAGGTCGCGATGGTGGTGAAGGTGTTTGTATTGCTTTCTATGATTATAAAGATATCGAAAAGTTAGAAAAATTCTTAGCAAGTAAACCTGTTGCAGAACGCGAAGTTGGAATGCAATTACTTTCTGAGGTTGTAGCATATGCCGAAACTTCGATGTCGCGTCGTAAATTTTTGTTACATTATTTTGGAGAAGAATTCGACGACAAAAACGGCGAAGGGGCAAATATGGACGACAATATGCGCAATCCTAAAAAAATGATTGAAGCAAAAGATGATGCAGTAATTGCATTAGATGTTGTTCAGAAAACAAATCAAAAATTAAAATTAAATGATGTTGTAAATGTTATAGTTGGTAAAGAAACTTCTATTACAAAATCATATAATTTGAGCTCTGAAGATTTCTTCGGAATTGGAAAAGCAAAAGAAGATTATTATTGGAAATCTATTTTACGCCAATTAATTGTACGTAATTTATTAGAGAAAGAAATCGAATCATATGGTATTTTAAAAATTACCAAATCTGGAAAAGATTTCATTAGTAAGCCAACTTCTTTTGAAATTGCCGAAGATATTGATTTCAAAAAATTATTATCAGAAGGTAGCTTTGAAAAAGAAGAAACATCTTCTGCACCTATTGCTTTTGATGATGTTTTATTGAAACAATTGAAAGATTTACGTAAAAAAATCTCTAAAAAACATCAAATTCCACCTTTTGCAGTTTTCCAAGATTCGAGTTTAGATGATATGACAATGCAATATCCAACAACAGTTAAGGAGTTAACAAATGTGTTTGGTGTTGGAGAAGGGAAAGCTCAGAAATTCGGAAAAGAATTTGTAGATTTTATTGCGCAATATGTTAAAGACAACGACGTTATTCGACCTGAAGATATGGTGATTAAACAAGTTGCTGACAAATCGAGTCACAAAGTTTATATCATTCAATCGACAGACAGAAAGTTAAATCTTGAAGATGTTGCGGAAGCAAAAAATATGACGATGAGCGATTTACTTTCAGAAATGGAAAGTATCGTTTATCAAGGAACAAAATTAAATATCAATTATTATATTGACGAAGTTTTGGACGAAGATCAACAAGAGGAAATTTATGAATTCTTGATGGACGCAGATTCTGACTCAATGTCATCATTATTAGATGAATTTGGTGACGATTATGATGAAGAAGAATTACGTTTAATGCGTATCAAATTCATCAGTGAAGTCGCAAATTAAACCATACAAAAAATAAACTTTCAGCCCAAGGAATGCTTATCTTTGGGCTTAATTATTACAAGAAAAATGAACAATAAAGCAATATTAATGATTTTGGACGGATGGGGAATTGGACCAAACCCTGCTGTTTCTGCAATCGCGCAAGCAAATACACCTTTTGTAGATAGCTGTTTCGAGAAATTTCCACATTCTACGTTGGATACGTTTGGTTTAGCCGTTGGTTTACCAGAAGGACAAATGGGGAATTCGGAAGTTGGACATATGAATTTGGGTGCTGGACGCGTAGTTTTCCAAAACTTAGTTCGAATCAATATGGCGGTTGAAAACGGAACGTTACAAAACGAACCTATCTTAAAAGATGCTTTTCAATATGCTTTAGAGTATAACAAAAAAGTACATTTCATTGGTTTAGTTTCTGATGGTGGTGTACACTCACATATCAATCATTTGAAAGGTTTGTTAGATGCAGCAAATCAATCAGGTTTACAACAAAATGTTTTTGTACATGCTTTCACAGATGGTCGTGACACCGATCCAAAATCTGGCGAAGGATTTATCACAGAATTGATGAATCACATGACAAAATCAACAGGAGAAATCGCTTCGATTACTGGTCGTTATTATGCAATGGATCGTGATAAACGTTGGGAACGTGTGAAATTAGCATTCGATGCAATGGTAAATACAGTTGGTAAAACAACAACAAATCCATTAGAAGCAATTCGTGCATCTTATAATGAAGGCGTAACAGATGAATTCATCAAACCGATTATTGTAACGGATGGAAATGGTCAACCAAAAGCTAAAATCGAGAATGATGATGTAGTGATTTGTTTCAATTTTAGAACTGATCGTGGACGTGAAATCACAGAAGTTTTAACGCAACATGATTTTCCAGAATTTGGAATGCATAAATTAAATCTAAAATATATCACTCTTACAGAATATGATGCTACATATACTGGAGTTGCGGTAATTTTTGATGAGAAAAATATTGTAAATACGTTAGGAGAAGTTATTTCTAATGCTGGTCGTAAGCAAATTCGTATTGCTGAAACTGAAAAATATCCACACGTAACATTTTTCTTCAATGGTGGTCGCGAAGAACCTTTCGTTGGTGAATCTCGTGTTTTATGTGCTTCGCCAAGAGATGTTGCTACTTACGATTTGAAACCAGAAATGGCTGCATATGATATTACAAATGCAATTGTACCAGAAATCGAAAAAGAATCAGCGGATTTCATTTGTCTTAACTTCGCTAATACAGATATGGTTGGACATACAGGTGTTATGTCTGCGGCAATAAAAGCTGCTGAAGTAGTAGATTCTTGTGCGGAGAAAATTGTAAATGCAGCTTTAGAACATGGTTACAATGTGGTGATTTTGGCTGATCACGGAAATTCAGATTTTATGATGAACGAAGATGGATCACCGAATACGCAACATACAACGAATCCTGTTCCATTTATTTTGGCTCAGAAAAATATCGAATGGAATGTTGAGCATGGTAAACTTGGAGATATTGCACCAACTATCTTAACTTTGATGGGAATTGAAATTCCAACTGAAATGACTGGAAACATTATTGTTCAAAAAAAATAACCTAAATAACTTTAAATACTTACAAACATGATTAATAAAATTATTGCTGTTGACTTTGATGGAACTGTGGTAGATGATAAATATCCAGAAATTGGAAAAGCTAAAATCTTCGCTTTCGAAACATTGAAACAATTACAAAACGACGGATATCGCCTTACTTTATGGACTTATCGTAGTGGTAAATATTTAGACGAAGCTGTTGAGTTTTGCAAACAAAATGGTATAGAGTTTTATGCCATCAACAATAGTTTTGACGGAGAGGATTTTGATAAAAATACGCAAAGTCGAAAAATAAATGCCGATATCTTTATCGACGATAGAAATTTAGGAGGTTTCCCAGGTTGGAGTGACGTTTATCAAATCATTACAAAAAAGATTGAATTAAGTGTTCACGCAAACGGGCAAAAAGCTCCTGAGAAGAAAAAGAAAAGAGGATTTTTCGGATTATGATACATTTAAAAAGTAAAGAAGAATTAGAACTAATGTACCTAAGCGCTCAATTGGTTTCAAAAACCTTGGGTATGTTAGCCAAAGAAGTAGTGCCTGGTGTTACAACCAATCATTTAGATAAATTAGGAGGCGAATTTATTCGCGACAATGGTGGATATCCTGCATTTTTAGGAATGTACGATTTCCCTAAAAACCTTTGTATTTCTCCAAATCAACAAGTTGTTCATGGAATTCCAAACGATGAACCACTTAACGAAGGAGATATTGTTTCGGTAGATTGTGGTGTTTATATGAATGATTTTTACGGAGATCACGCTTATACATTTGCAGTTGGTGAAGTAGATGCTGAAACTGAAAAATTATTACGCATTACAAAAGAATCTATGTTCAAAGGAATAGAACAAATGAAAAAAGGTAATCGCGTAGGTGATATCGGTTTTGCAATTCAACAATATTGTGAAAAAGAAGGTTACGGAATCGTTCGTGAATTAGTTGGACACGGATTAGGTCGTAAAATGCACGAAGAACCACAAGTTCCGAATTATGGACGTCGTGGATCTGGTAAAAAAATTGAAGAAGGAATGGTGTTAGCCATCGAACCAATGGTAAATATGGGAACTGAAAAAGTCTTCTTTCATCCAGATGGTTGGACGGTTACAACGCGCGATGATAAATATTCGGCTCACTTCGAACACGATGTTTGTGTAGTGGATGGCGAACCAAAATTATTGTCAACTTATCAGTTTATTTACGATGCTTTAGGAATCGTATCTGACGAAGAAAAACCATTTTTATTCAAACCTTAAGAAAACTTTTGTGAAAAAGCTTTTAAAAAAAATCATGAATATTCTACCTCGTCCTTTATTAATACAAGGTAGTTATATTATTCGTCCTGTTTTAGTTTGGTTTATGAAAGGAAATCGCTTCGTAGACCCAATTGATGGACAAGGTTATTATAGTTTGTTGCCTTATGGTTACGAAAAACAGCGTGATAATGTACTTTCACCCGGAACTTTTTCATTAGAAAGACATCGCTTGATGTGGTTGTACCTAAAAAATGAAACGTCTTTCTTTACTGAAAAAGCTAAAGTTTTGCACATTGCTCCAGAGCAATCTTTTATCAAGCGTTTTCGTGCGATGAAGAATTTAGAATACATCACAAGTGATATAGAATCGCCTTTGGCAGATGTAAAAGCAGATATCTGCGATTTACCTTTTGGTGATGATACATTTGATATCATTTTTTGTAATCACGTTTTGGAACATATTCCTGACGATCACAAAGCGATGAGCGAATTATTTCGTGTCATGAAACCAGGAGGTTGGGGAATTCTGCAAGTTCCAATTTCGTATCAACGTGATGTAACGTACGAAGATCCAACGGTTACAACAAAAGAAGAACGTAAAGAAAAATTTGGACAATATGATCACGTTCGTGTTTATGGTTTAGATTATTACAAACGTTTGGAAGATGTAGGATTTATTGTAGAAAAAGCAGATTACACCAAACAAATTCCTTCGGAAGATGTACTAAAATATTGTTTAGAAAAAGGTGAAATTTTACCAGTTGTTCGCAAACCAGCGGTATAATTCATTTAAAAATAGTCAAAATAAAAGCGTTACTTTTTTGAGTAACGCTTTTATTTTGACTATTTTTCAACTCCTTCATTCGATGTTTACGATGCATTCATATCGTTTTGCATTTCTCTTAACGTCATTACTTTTCCTCTTGTAGGTAAATTAATTTTAAGATTTTCTTTCAAAATTTCAAGTTGATTAATCTTAAAAATCACTGTAAAATAAGGCGAAATAATTTCTGCTTGTAAAATCAACCCCGGTAAATTCGAAAAATAATAAGGTCCATCTTTATATCTTATTTCAGGCGAATACCAAGCCGTAAATTCATTTCCATCTCGATCTTGATCAATCGCTTTTACGACATTATAACCATTAATCACAGCTTTTTCTTTCGTTAATTTCCAATTAAAATTAGGTATATTTTCTTTAACCAAATACGTTTTTACATTAATATCAAACTGTTTATAATATTCATTTTTAGAAAAATCTTTATACAAAGGATTTTGTTCCGATTTCAAAATCTCTTGTACAACCATATCCGCTTCATGTTGTGCGTTATTCACTTTTGTATCTGCTCGAAAAACAGATAAATTTTTATTACTTTCTAATATAAAATCGACAAAAACTCCTCTATCTATAGCCATTTTGAAAGCTGGTTGCAAATTCTTTGAAAACATATCCTTCGATTGTTCATAATCAAAAATAAATTCGGCTTTGTAAGTTGCTCGTATGCTTTCTTTTTGCGTTTGTGCTGACAGATTAATTCCTAAAAACGAGGTAATTGCGACAATTATATTTTTATTTATTGGGTTTTTATTTTATTTAAAACTTTTTCTAATATCCATCTTTTCGTTCACCGATTTGTTGAACTCTGAAAAAGATTGCGTGTTATAATCATTTACGATTATACTAAAATTCATATCTAAATCTGTTTTTTCATCATCTTTTTCATAAGTAGTGTTCCAAATTGCAGACGTTTCTTTCAACACCCAATTCCCGTTATGAGGACGATATTTATAAACAACTTTTGCTTCTCTTAAAAATTCATTTTCTGAATATTTAGTTTCCGGAATAGTCGTTTCCCAATAAAACTCAACAACAGCAAATGTATCTTTATCAATTGTCAGAAATACATCTCTTGATTTTGTTTTTATTGTAACTTCATAAACAAAACTATCTCCATATTTTGTTAATGATAAATTAGATTCTTCATATTTCTTTTCCTTTAATAAGTATACAAATTGCTTAATATATTTTTCTTTCAAATAAATACTCTCCAAATAATAAATCAAACGAATATTTGAATTTGGTTCTCGTCCACTTTTTATTTCGTTGTTTACAATTCCTTTTGATTTAATTTTCAAATCTCCTCGTTTAAATTTAAACTGTAAATCTGCATCAATAAAATCCCGTTCATTATTATTAAATAACAAATCTTGTTGAAAATTAACTAAGAAATAATATTGTTCAATATTAAAGTTTTTATCATAATTATCATAAACTTTCTGTAGAACATCTTCGGCTTTCAAGTTTGTTACAAAAGCTTCTTTTAACTCGATTTCGGATACTCTTTCGAGTTTGATTATCATTTCAGATTTTAATTCCGATACGTTGATTATTGCATCTTGATAATCTTTTTTCGAAACGATTAACTCATCTGTTTGCGAAACATTGTTTAAATCAACCACAACTTTTCCTTTCATGTCTGATACAAAATTCTTAGTCGAATTTTTGAAATATACATCTGCATCATAAAGTGGTAAATTATCCGAAAGGTCTAATATTTTTAGATTTATAATTTGAGCATTTAAACAAATCGTAAACAATGTAAATAAGTAAAATAGTTTTTTCATATAATTTAAAATCAATAATGAATTAAAGATATATTTTAATCTCGTTAAGAATTTGTTAATCAGAATATTTTGTAGATATTTTAACAAAAAAAAACGCTACTAAAAAGTAACGCTTTGTAATTATTGTAAATAATATTTTTCTAATGAGCTTCTAACCAATTCGCTCCTACTCCGACTTCTGCAATCAACGGAACATCCATTTGCATTGCAGCTTCCATAGTCGATTTGATTAATTCAGAAACTTTTTCAAACTCATCTTTGGGTGCATCAAAAATTAACTCATCATGCACTTGTAAAATCATTTTGGTTTTATAATTTTTCTTCAATTCTTTCTGAATTTGAATCATTGCCATTTTCACGATATCCGCCGCAGTACCCTGTATTGGCGCATTTACAGCATTTCGCTCAGCATGCGAACGCACCACAGCATTTCTCGAATTGATATCTTTCAAATAACGGCGACGACCCATTAACGTTTCTACAAAACCTTGGTCACGAGCTACCTCAACTTGTTTTTCGATATACGCTTTCAACGTTGGATAAGTTTCATAATACGCATCAATCAATGCTTTGGCTTCTTTACGAGAAATATTTGCTTGATCTGCTAAACCAAAAGCCGAAACACCATAAATAATTCCGAAGTTTACCGTTTTCGCTTGACTACGTTGTTCACGCGTCACCTCATCTAAATCTACATTGAAAACTTTTGCGGCAGTAGAAGCGTGAATATCTTCTCCATGTTTGAAAGCTTCTACCATTGCAGGATCTTGTGACATTTGTGCAATCAAACGCAATTCAATTTGCGAATAATCGGCAGAAATAATCACATGATTTTCATCTCGCGCAACAAAGGCTTTACGAATTTGCTGACCTTCTTCTGAACGAATCGGAATGTTTTGTAAATTCGGATTTACAGAAGACAAACGTCCCGTTGCAGCAACCGTTTGCGCGTATGTTGTATGCACGCGACCAGTTTTTGGATTCACCAATTCTGGCAACGCATCAATATAAGTCGATTTTAATTTTTGTAATTGACGGTACTCTAAAATATCATTGATAATTGGATGCTTATCTTTCAGTTTTGATAAAATTTCTTCTCCTGTTGCATACTGACCAGTTTTAGTTTTCTTCGCTTTTGGATCTAATTGTAATTTATCAAACAAGATTTCTCCCAATTGTTTTGGCGAATTAAGATTGAATTCTTCTCCAGCATCTTCCTGAATTTTTGCTTCTAATTCTCTTAATTTCGCTTCGTGTTTTACCGAAAGTTCTTTCAAGAACGGAACATCCAAATTAACACCTTCCAATTCCATATCAGCCAAAACTTGCATCAATGGCATTTCAAGATCAGTGAATAATTTGTGTGTATTTGATTTGATTAATTCTGGTTCGAAAAGATTTTTCAACTGATTTGTAATATCAGAATCTTCTACTCCATATTCGGTTTGCTCCATCAACGGAACATCACGGAAATTCTTTTGATTCTTTCCTTTTTTTCCAATCAAACTTTCGAGTGAAACTGGTTGATAACTCAAATATGTTTCTGACAACACTTCCATATTGTGATGCATATCTGGATTAATCAAATAATGCGCAATCATCGTATCAAAATTTTGACCTAAAACAACAATGTCATATTTGTTTAAAACTTTAATATCATATTTTAGATTTTGACCAATTTTCGAAATTGATTCATCTTCAAAAAATGGTTTAAATTCGTTGATAATTGCTTTTGTTTCTTCAAAATCTGTTGAAAAAGGCACATAATAACCTTTTCCTTTTTCCCAAGAAAACGAAATCCCGACCAATTCTGCTTCTAACGCATCCAAAGAAGTTGTTTCTGTATCGAAAGTCACTTCTTTTTGTTTCAGAATATTTCTCAACAATAATTCTCTTCCTTTTTTCGTATCGATTAATTGATACAAATGATTGGTTGTTGAAATATCTGTAAAAGCTGAATTTTGTGGAACGATTTCTTCATCAGACGTAAAATCGAACAATGATTGTTGAGCCATTTGCACTTGATTCGAAGAAATCTGACTTGCCGCAGAAATTTCTTCTTGCGCTTCTTTGATAATTCCCGAAACATCCAAACCATAAATTCTGTAAACCGTTTCTAACATACGACGGAATTCTAACTCCGTGAAAAGTTCAGTAACTTTTTCTATATCTGGCGGGCAAACCGTTAAATCTTCTTCATCAAATTCTACAGGAACATCTGTAATAATCGTTGCTAATTTCTTCGAAAGAATTCCAAGCTCTTTATTCTCTTCAATCTTTTCTTTAGCTTTCCCTTTCAGCTTATCTGTATTCGCTAAAAGGTTTTCCAATGATCCAAATTCTTTCAAATATTTACTTGCCGTTTTTGCTCCAACACCTGGTAAACCTGGAATATTATCCACAGCATCACCCATCATTCCAAGGTAATCGATAACTTGAATTGGATCGTCGATTTCAAATTTTTCTTTTACTTCTTCAATTCCCCAAATCTCAACACCTTTTCCATTTGCAGCAGGACGATACATTTTAATTTTTTCCGTTACCAATTGCGCAAAATCCTTATCGGGTGTCACCATATAAGTTGTATAACCAGCTTTCTCTGCTTTCTGTGCTAATGTTCCGATCACATCATCTGCTTCGTAACCTTCGGCGAAAAGTACTGGAATTTTTAACGCTCGTAAAATATCTTGAATATACGGAACGCCTTGACGAATGGCTTCTGGCGTTTCATCACGATTTGCTTTATATTCAGGATAATCTACCGTACGAACTGTTGCTTGACCAACATCAAAAACAACCGCCAAATGCGTTGGTTGTTCACGTCGAATGACATCGAACAAGGAATTCGTAAATCCCATAATTGCCGATGTATTGAAACCTTTTGAGTTGATTCGTGGATTTTTGATAAATGCATAATACCCTCTAAAAATTAAGGCATAAGCATCTAACAAAAAAAGTCTTTTATCTAATTGATTCATTTAATAAGTTTTAAGTATTACGCCAAACGTTTTACGCTAAACGATAATAACAAAATTGTAACGTAGAACTTATAACGTACCACGTAAAACTAAAATTTAATATTCTGGTGCTAATTCAACAACTAATCCATCCATTTCATTCGAAAGATGTAACTGACAACCTAAACGTGAATTATCTTTCACATTAAATGCCTCTGCTAACATTGCATCTTCATCAGGCGTCATTTCTGGTAATTGAATTTCTGGTGTTAAGACATAACATTGACAAGAAGCACACATCGCCATTCCACCACAAATACCAATGGTTCCTTCTGGTGCTAATTCGTAGGCGCGCACAAGCTCCATGATATTCATATTCATATCAGTAGGCGCGTCAACTTCGTGCGAAACACCTTCTCTATCTATAATTGTAATTTTAATATCTGCCATAATACTTTTTCAAGTTAAACAAAAATACGGATTGTTTACTTTCAAAAAAAGAATATACCTCATTGGTTCATATTTAATACTAATTTTAAATAAGAACTGTTACGAATTACGAATTTTGTCGACTAATTAGTAAAATTAAAAAAATGAATTCACACGAAATAGATTATAAAATTTACGGTGAAGAAATGCAATTTGTCGAAATTGAATTAGATCCACAAGAAACTGTTGTAGCAGAAGCAGGTAGTTTTATGATGATGGATGATGGTGTAAAAATGGAAACAATTTTTGGCGATGGTTCTCAACAAAGTGGTGGAATTTTCGGAAAATTATTAAATGCCGGAAAACGAATGTTAACAGGTGAAGGTTTGTTTATGACTTCGTACACAAATTACGGACAAGGAAAAAAGAAAGCGTCTTTTGCTGCACCATATCCAGGAAAAATTGTTCCGATAGATTTACCAGAAGTGAACGGAAAATTTATTTGCCAGAAAGATGCTTTTCTTTGTGCTGCAAAAGGAGTTTCGGTTGGAATTGAATTTAATCGAAAATTAGGAACTGGACTTTTTGGAGGAGAAGGTTTCATTATGCAAAAATTAGAAGGCGACGGAATGGCTTTCATTCATGCTGGTGGAACATTACATCGTCGTGTTTTACAAGCTGGCGAAGTTCTGAAAGTTGATACAGGTTGCATTGTTGGTTTCGAACAATCTGTTCATTACGATATCGAATTTATAGGCGGAATTAAAAATACATTTTTCGGAGGAGAAGGTGTTTTCTTTGCTACATTAAGAGGTCCTGGTGTTGTATATATACAATCTTTACCTTTTAGCCGATTGGCTGATCGTATTATTGCACATGCACCTTCTGCAGGCGGTTCTTCACAAGGTGAAGGTTCTATTTTAGGAGGTTTAGGAAGATTAATTGATGGTGATTAAAATTTAATTTTATAAAGAAGGGTTTCAAATTGAAACTCTTTTTTTTGAGCTGTACGTAAAACCGTAATTTATTTCAATTGATTTTTCTTATTTATAATAAAAATTTTATCATTTGAAAAAACTTCTATTAACCGTTATTTTTTGTTCAGGATTTACGTTTGGACAAAATATTTTATCTTTTAGTAATGATCAATATAGCGGGATTAACGGTAGTGTTTTTTCTCCGACAACTTCATATTTTAACCCGAATAAATGGGATATTAATATTATTTCTGAGGATATTTTATTCAGAAATGATTACGCTTACGTATCCGATCAAAACGTATTAGGTTTAATAAAAGGTGAAACAAAATCAGCAAATATAAAAGCTGGAATAAGAGGAGAAACGCATTCTAATATTTTAGATTTCGCAACTAGAAATACGATTTCTTATCATTTGGAAAATGATTTTCTGGGACCTTCCGTTTCTTTTAAAAAGAAAATTAATAATCAAACTTATCGTCTTGGAATTTTCACCCGACTTCGTACACAAGGTTCTATTAAAGATTTAGATAATTATTTTCGTTTTAGTAATCAGAATGAAATAGAACCAAAAAATTATGAGTTTGAACCTACAAAGACAAATGCAATGAATTGGGCTGAATTAGGCTTAAATGTTTCGACAAATTTGTATACAACTAATACTTCTGAAGTTATTATTGGGGCAAATATTAAATATCTTTTGGGTTTAGATGGCGCGTATATCAAAAGTAAAAACGCGATAAAATTAGAAGCTGAACCAACTATAACAAGTACAATCGACAATCCTGATGCAAATATTTATGCGTCAAATTATGATATAAAAGCAGGATATTCTACCAATTATGATTTTGATCGAGATAAATATGTTTTACGAAATAGAGGAAATGGAGTTGGAATAGATTTAGGAATTTCTTTTGTGAACAGAAGAGCGAATGATGAATTATATGATTTCAAATTTTCGGCAAATTTATTAGATGTTGGATTAGTAAAATTCAGAGGCGATAACCATCATTTCTACAATCCCTCGCAAAGAGTTCAAATTCGTAATAATCCAAAATTAGATGGAGTTGAATTTGAAAGTGTTGATCAATATTTAGGACTTTTGAGCAAAGAAGTTTATGGTGATGAAACAAAATCTAAAACGGGAAATAATTTTTCGATCGGTTTACCAACGAGTTTACATCTTAATCTGAGTAAAAAAATTATTGAAAATCATTACTTAAATTTCAATTTGATGCAACGAATTCCAGTTTTTGAAAATAGTTTGAAACGTATCAATGTGCTACAAACTTCTTATACTATCCAAAAAAATGGATTTGGAATTGGACCTTCCCTTTCTATCTATGATTTTGAAAATATAACATTTGGTGGGTATGTAAGAATTGGCCCTCTAATTTTGGGCAGTGATAATGCAATTCCAATCGTTTTTAAACAGAAAAAATTAACTTCTGCGAACTTTTATTTTGGATTAAAATTTTATCCTTTTTGGGACAATGAAGCCAAAAGACGAAGTAGAGAACCTTGTGAATGTGAATAAAAAAAACCTTTTACGCAAAACGTAAAAGATTTAAAAAATATTTCTATTTATTTTGTTAAAATTAGTCAATAGCTTTGACAACCGCTTTTTCGGCTTCTTTTCTTGTCCCGTCGAAACCATCAACACCAGAAACTGTTGTGTATTTCAAGACAAATTTTTTCCCAGGATTCATTCTATTGTAAACAGACTGACACATTAGCGTTGCTTCATGGAAACCACATAAAATCAACTTCAATTTTCCTGGATAAGTATTTACATCACCAATCGCGTAAATTCCTTCGATATTTGTTTGATAATCTAACGCATTATTTACCTTGATTGCATTTTTCTCAATCTCCAATCCCCAATTTGCAATAGGACCTAGTTTTGGAGAAAGACCAAACAATGGAATAAAATAATCTGTTTCAAGTTCAAAAGTTTCACCTTCTTTTTCAATTACCAAACTTTCCACTTTTCCTTCACCTTTGATTCCAGTAATTTCAGCTGGAGTAACCAAATTAATTTTTCCTGCTTTTTTCAATTCAATTACTTTATCAACAGAATCTAAGGCTCCACGGAATTCATTTCTTCTGTGTACCAACGTAACTTCGGCAGCAACATCAGCCAAGAAAATAGACCAATCCAAAGCAGAATCACCACCACCAGCAATTACGATTTTTTTATCACGGAACAATTCAGGATTTTTTACAAAATACTCCACTCCATTTTCTTCGTATGCTTCGATGTTTTCGATAATTGGTTTACGAGGTTCAAAAGATCCAAGACCACCTGCAATCGCAACTGCTTTTCCTTGCACTTGCGTTCCTTTATTAGTTGTTACAATAAAAGTTCCGTCTTCTTGCTTATCGATTGTTGCAGCTTGTTCGTTCAATGTAAAACCTGGCTCAAATTGTTTGATTTGCTCCATCAAATTATCAATCAATTCACCTGCACCAACAGAAGGATAACCAGGAATATCAAAAATTGGTTTTTTTGGATACAATTCTGTCAATTGTCCTCCAGGTTGAGGAAGTGCATCAATAATATGACATCTCATTTTTAATAAACCTGCTTCGAAAACGGCAAAAAGACCAGTTGGTCCAGCTCCGATTATAACTATATCTGTTTGAATCATTTTTTTGAATTTTATTTAGAACGTTACTAAATTGAATGCAAATTTAATGAATTTGAAAGGATTAATCGATGATTATCATCAGAAGTCTAATAATATTTATTGATAATAAAAAAGACAAATTCAATAATGAATTTGTCTTTTGAAGTTGTAGCGAAGAGCAGAATCGAACTGCCGACCTCAGGGTTATGAATCCTGCGCTCTAACCATCTGAGCTACCTCGCCTTGTTTTTAGTGGTGCAAATATAAGAGGTTATTTTCGATTAAAACAAATCTTTTTTGAAATATTTTCAATAAAAAGTCGCTTAAATAGGCTAATCAATTGAATTTCATTAAAATTAAAATCACATTTTTTTTAAGAAAATATCATCCACAAAAAAATCCTCAAGTAAAACTTGAGGATTTTGATATTTTATCTATTTTTCTACTTACGCTAAAGCATTTTTGATACGTGTCATTGCTTCTTTCAACTCTTCTACAGACGCCGCATACGAGATACGAATACAATTTTTAGACCCGAAAGCCGAACCAGAAACAACTGCAACTTGTGCATGCTCTAATAAATATAAAGCTAAATCATCTGCATTGTTAATTGTAACGCCATTGTATGTATTTTCGAAAGTTGCCGTAACATCTGGAAATAAATAGAAAGCTCCTTTTGGTTCGTTTACTTTGAACGTTGGAATTTCTCTTGCCCAACCTAACATCAATTCACGACGTTCTGCAAACGCATCAACCATGTATTGAACAGAACTTGGATCTGCTTCTAAAGCCGTAATTGCAGCACGTTGAGCGATAGACGTTGCTCCCGAAGTCACTTGTCCTTGTAACGTTTCGCATGCTTTTGCTAACCAAGCTGGCGCTCCAATGAAACCAATTCTCCAACCTGTCATTGCGAAAGCTTTTGCTAAACCATTTACAGTTACTGTTTGATTATAAACTTCTGGGAAAGATGCAATCGAAACATTTTTTTCTCCGTAAACAATGTGCTCATAAATTTCGTCCGAAATAATAATCACATCTGGATATTTTGCTAAAACCTCAGCCAAACCTTTCAATTCTTCTCTTGTGTAAACTGATCCTGACGGATTACAAGGAGATGAATAAATAATAGCACGAGTTTTATCTGTAATTGCAGCTTCTAACTGTGCTGGTGTAATTTTGAAATCAGCTTCTAAAGTTCCTTCCACAAAAACTGGCGTTCCTCCTGATAATTCTACGATATCTGAATAAGAAACCCAATAAGGTGTTGGAATAATTACTTCAGTTCCTTCGTCTACAATTGCTTGTAAAACATTATAAATAGATTGTTTTGCTCCAGTAGAAACAACAACTTGATTTGCTGTATATTCAATATTGTTATCACGTTTAAACTTCTTACAAATTGTTTCCTTCAAATCTGCATACCCTGCAATTGGAGGATATCCTGAATAATTTTCGTCGATAGCTTTTTTAGCTGCCTCCTTGATAAAATCTGGTGTATTGAAATCTGGTTCTCCAATACTTAAACTAATCACATCGATTCCTTGTGATTTTAATTCTCTTGCTTTCGCAGACATTGCAATAGTTGCAGATGGTTTCAAATTCTGTAAACGCTTTGAAAGTTGCATAATATTTGTGTGTTATTTGTAATGTAACAATTTATTATTGCGAAGATACTTTTTTCTCCGTAGAATTTTGTTACTTTTAATCATTAAAAATCTAAGAATAAAATAAAAAATTATGGCTGAAATTACATTCAAAGGAAATCCTATTCATACAGGCGGAGATTTACCTATAATTGGTGAAAAAGCGCCGATTTTTGCTTTAACAGCAGGAGATTTAAGCGACAAAACATTGGCTGATTATGCTGGAAAAAATGTTGTTTTAAATATTTTTCCAAGTGTTGACACTGGTGTTTGTGCGCAATCTGTACGAACTTTTAACAAAGAAGTTTCTTCTGCTGCAAATACAGTTGTGTTATGTATTTCGAAAGATTTACCTTTCGCTTTATCTCGTTTTTGTGCTGCCGAAGGTTTGGATAATGTAGTCACTTTATCTGATTTCAAAAATGAAGAATTCGCAAATGCTTATGGTGTTAAAATGGTTGATGGACCATTAAATGGATTATTATCTCGCGCAGTTGTAGTAATTAATCCAAATGGAGAAGTTGCTTATGCAGAACAAGTTCCTGAAATTGGACAAGAACCAGATTACACACATGCTTTAGCTGCAATTAAGTAATCAAAATAAAAAAAAGCGTTACCCGAAAAGTAACGCTTTTTGTTTTGACTATTTTGTGTAAGATAAACTACTTCGCAAACTGAGCAGCTAATTTTTCTGCTTTTTTAGATTCTGAATAATCATAGAATCCTTCTCCAGATTTTACTCCTTTTTTACCAGCAGTTACCATGTTAACTAACAATGGACAAGGTGCATATTTAGGATTTTTGAAACCATCGTACAACACTTCTAAGATTGATAAACAAACGTCTAAACCGATAAAATCTGCTAATTGTAATGGTCCCATTGGATGAGCCATACCTAATTTCATTACTTCGTCAATTTCTTTCACGCCCGCAACTCCTTCATATAAAGAATAAATTGCTTCGTTAATCATTGGCATTAAAATACGATTGGCGATAAAACCTGGATAATCATTCACTTCAACTGGAACTTTTCCTAATTTTTCTGACATTTCCATAATCGCTTTCGTTACTTCGTCTGTTGTATCGTAACCACGAATAATTTCAACCAATTTCATCATCGGAACTGGATTCATGAAATGCATTCCAATCACTTGTTTTGGACGACTTGTAACAGACGCAATTTTTGTAATCGAAATAGAAGAAGTATTAGACGCTAAAATTGCATTTGCTGGCGCAGCTTCATCAATTTGTTTGAAGATTTTCAATTTCAAATCTAAATTTTCTGTTGCAGCTTCTACAACTAAATCCGCATTTTTTACCGCTTCCGCAGTATCTGTAAATGTTGTAATATTATTTAAAGTTGCTGTTTTGTCAGCTTCCGTAATTTTTTCTTTGGCGATCATACGCTCCAAATTTCCAGCGATTGTTTTCAATCCACGCTCCAAACTATCTTGAGAAACGTCAACCAAATTCACTGCAAATCCTGATTGTGCGAAAACGTGAGCAATTCCATTCCCCATCGTTCCAGCTCCAATAACTGTAATGTTTTTCATCTTTTTGTATGTTTGTTTTTATTATTTATTTTTTTTCGAGATTCGAAGTTCGAAATGAGTTTTGCGAAATTTGATTTTTCAGAATGAGAAGCTGAAATGAATTCAGCTTGACAAATTTTCGTCATTCTGATTTCTATGACA
>NZ_DDBA01000007.1:0-3596 GCF_002333005.1 Empedobacter sp. UBA2044 | reverse complement strand
CAAATCAGTAGGTTGGCTTTTAGATTTTTTTGGCAAACTACGGATAATGTCTTTGCCGCGCCAATTAACGCCTACTACAGTTCCTACTTTTCCTGAGAATCCACCAAGGATTCCTTTTTTAATTTCTGCCATAATTGCAAGTTTTTATTGTTAATATTCATAAAGTTAGCAACAGAAACAACACCATTTACAAAAACACAATTTTGTGCCCGCATTTGCCCTGCTCTGCCCGCATTTGTCCACTTTTGTCCAGTTGCTTTTTACACAATAATAGTAATATAACAAAATAAAAACCTCGCTAACCTCCTATTTATAAGAGCTAGAGAGAAGTTGAATTTTTGGTCAATTTTGGTCTTGTTCGACCATTGTTCGACCATTGTTCGACGAATCTTCGGAAAAACGGCATTCTCGTCGAAGAACGGTCGAAGAAAACACGAACAAAAGTGGGAGGAAATTGAAATTGTAAAAATAAAATGATGCAAGAATACTTTGTTTCGCTATCCATACATTCATTATTACATTCTACATCAAATTACTTCGTGATACATGAATTTTGTTTTTATAAGTATCTTATTTACAAAAAAATAATTATATTTGCTTCTAATTTTACGAAATGCGGATATAGTTGATTTTTTACGAAACAAAAGCTAGATCAGTTTCGTGAAAAAACAATGTTAGGCGTAATTTTAAAACGACCGACAGTAACAAGACAAAAAAAGAATATGATAACAATCGACAACTATTTAGACAGCCATTACATACACCGAAGCAACTGGTTGAGAGCTGCTGTTCTTGGTGCAAATGACGGAATAATTTCTATTTCCAGTCTTGCCATTGGAATTGCGGCTGCAAGTTCGACTAGAGAACCTATTGTATTGGCAACAGTCGCAGGACTTGTTGCGGGTGCTTTATCTATGGCGGCAGGCGAGTATGTTTCGGTAAGTTCGCAAACCGACACTGAAAAGGCAGACATTGAAAGAGAGATTAAGGAACTAAAAGAAATGCCAGAAGAAGAACTTAATATTTTGGCTCAAATCTATGAGAAACGTGGACTAAAAAAAGAAACCGCAAGACAAGTGGCAATTGAATTGACAGAAAAAGACGCTTTGGCAACACACATTAGAGATGAATTAGGCATCAACGAAATAAGTCAAGCAAATCCAATACAAGCGGCTTTAGCATCAGGAGCATCTTTTACAGTTGGTGGCGTATTGCCGCTTTTAGTTGTTCTTTTTGCACCAGTGAAAGGAATGGAATATTGGTTATATGGCTTCACGATAATTTTTCTCGTTATTTTAGGAGCGACATCTGCAAAAACAGGTGGTTCAAGCATTAAAAAAGCTATCTTGCGAATTACCATTTGGGGAACAATTGCAATGGTACTTTCTGCGTTAGTTGGTTACCTTTTTGGAGTAAATATTTAATTTTTAAAAAACATAATAATATGAACGGAGCACATTGGCATTTAGTGGTAAATCATTTACCAATCATTTTCCCTATTGTTGGGGTAATCGTAATGATTACAGGTCTTATTTCAAAATCAGAAGCTGTAAAACGAACGGCATTTATGATTTTTGTTTTCGGTGCATTAGCCGCAATAGCAGCTATGAATACAGGAGAAGGAGCAGAAGAAGTAGTAGAAAATATAAATGGAGTTTCGGAAAACTTCATAGAAAGCCACGAAGAAGCAGCAGAAACATTCGCTATTCTATCTTATATACTAGGTGGCATTTCTTTGCTTGGACTTTGGGCGAGTTTTAAACAAAAATCTTTTTCTTCAATAATTTCAATTGCAACATTGATTTTTGCATTTGTGGTATTATTCTTTGCTAAACAGACAGGTACAACTGGCGGTGAAATTAGACACACAGAAATTCGAAGCGGCAATAATATTCCAGCATCAGAAAACAAAAACGCTGAAGAAGACCAAGACGATTAGGATGATAAAGACAGAAAAAGAAGGGCTACTTCAACTATTAAAAATTGCAACACCGTTTATTTTAATTACAACGGTTTACACAATTCTTGTTCTTGGACTTGAAGAGTATTTCGGTGACCACATTTACAAGATATCTGGACAAATTGGTTCTGTATTTGGACTTGCGGTCGCTTTTTTCTTGGGTTTCAGAATGAATTCGGCTTATGACAGATGGTGGGAAGCAAGAAAAATATTTGGTGAATTGACTAACAATACACGAAGTTTTGTTGCTAAAATTTATGCCTATTATGGCAATGAAGAGAATTTTAAAGATACAACAAAAACCGATTTTAAAGTTGAAGCCCTCAAATTAATTGAATTGAGCATTTTATACATTCGTCAATTAAAAAATGAAATGCACCATAATTTCAAGCCAATTTTTAATGAGCAAACAATTGCAATTCTAAACGAGTTTAAAATAAATACCGAAAACAAAATCTCAAACGAAATATTGGTTGCAATCACAAAGCGAATTGAAGACAATTTTACTTCAAAAGCAAACATTGAAAAAGGAGATTTAATGCAACATATCAATCGGTTTTATGACATTCAAGGAAAAGCTGAAAGAATAAAGAACACACCTTTTTTGATGATTTACAGTGCATTTACCAAAATAATTGTGAGCTTTTATGTCATACTTATTCCATTATTTATTGGCGACATTGACTTGGGTGGCGAAGACAGTGGATTTGAGTTTTTGGCTATTCCAATAATGGTAATTATTAGTACAGCATTTTTGACAATTAATAAGTTAGCTAACTTATTTGGCGAACCGTTTTCTGAAAATAAAAAGACTTCTGTAACAATAGATGAAATTTGCAAAACAATAGAACAAAATTGTAACGAAGTAAAAGACAAACTGAAATAAAAAACTACGCCTAACAGCAGTTTGGCAAAATGGCGGGTTCAGTGCTAAATTCAACGGCAGTTCTTCGATTGAACTTTTGTACAAAACTGAACATTTGTGCTTCGATTTCCGCCACTTCGCCAAGCTGCAAACCGTTAGCAGAAATTGTTCACAAAATGACTTCAAAAAAGAAGAATATATTAGTAAAAACCCTATCAATCTTTGGAATTATTCCTGCTATATATTTATTGGGTATTAGTTTAATATTCTTACCAAGTTTATTCTCAGATTTACTTAAAAAACCAACGAGTGAAGACTTAACTATGATTATACTTATACTTTTTGGTATTTGTGGATTTGCAGGATTAACACTGCAATTAATAGCTAATCTTCAGAAGAAAATCAAATTGAAGATTTTATTACTAAGTTTAAGTTTGATTGGTTACTTTGGCTTCTTTACATTTATTAACGGAATGCAATCCTGGATTAATATTTATGAAAGTATTAAGAATTTTAAAGAAAATTATCTCGAACTTTATTTTGCAATCGCTCCAGTAATTATAACAATTATTTTGATTGGAATAAATCTTAAAATCAATAGAAATAACAACTTCTGCTAACATCGGTAACTGTTGCACAACTCCAATTTACAGTAAAAAACAGAATATATGACCTCGTTTAAGCCTTTTTAAGCGAGGTTTATTTTTAGAAAAATATATTAATGTAAAATTAGGTTTGCTTAAAAACTCTCTTTTTAAGGAGTGAAGGAGT
>NZ_DDBA01000042.1:34851-43874 GCF_002333005.1 Empedobacter sp. UBA2044 | reverse complement strand
CCTACGGGCTAAAACCTTTTTTACGTTTCATTCAATCATTTTTTTAACGTATGAGTTTTAATGCCAGTTTCTTAATTCTTTTTCAATATTCAAATTCACCTTTAGCATGGTCATTGAGCATTCTCGAAGTGCAGAATCTTTCTATATCACTTCTTTTCTAAATCAAATTCACTTTTAACAACAAATTTATAGATTGTCATTGCTGAAGAGTCGAGATTACTGTAAATAAGAATTTTAAAGCCGACATACGATTTGCAGACGAGCTTCAATCCATTGAAACGAGCGTTAAAAAGATTAGTGAGCGATAGCGAATCGTTTAAGATTTTTAGTAAGTAAAATGAAGATTGAATGTCGAAAATCGCAGTCTTGAAGTTTTTGGTTTGTTTTTGGATCACATTTGGTGGTGTAGGAATCTTGGCTTTTATTGATTTATTTCTTATTCCGTCCAAAGTAAACTCACATAATTTATTACTTGCACATGAAATTGATCGAATTGAAAAGCGAGAAAAAGAAGAATCACATGCGCGTGATATGGCTATGCTAAGTGCTATTGCAAATAATTCTCAACAAAATTCTATTCAAAAAACAGAATAAGATTAGTTCTATAAAAAGTTACACAGAAAAAAAGCTCTTATCCAAGAGCTTTTTTGTTAAAGAAATGTTTTGGATAAAATAAACTATATCTCGCTAAGTTTTTTAAGTGAGGTTATTTTATTACACAATTAAGGATAGGTAACATGGTAATTTTTTCTAAAAATAGGTACGACTAAAAGTTGAATTTTCCACTTTAGAAGAACATTTAAAATTCATACTTCCAGAAATATATTTTATAGAAAGTATGATTGATAGCTTACAGACTTGTCCATTTTTTTTTCAGCAAACCTTCTAACTGCTCAATTTCTTCTTGATACATCGTTTTTTTACGTGTTCCGAAATAAAGCGTATTCTCAACAGGATTTTGACCTTCCCAAATAATTTTAATTTTATCTTTCGCTAAAGCATCCGAACAAAGGAAATCAGGAACGATGGAAAAACCTGTATTGTCACTTAAACAACGAATAATCGAACTGATATTGGGTACAATATAATTTGGACTAAAATCGGGATGTTCACCAAAATTTTTTGTCCAGAAATCTCGTAAATGATTCATATCAGCGGCAGTGCTGTACCATAATTGTTGTTTCAAAAGATCTACTGCTTCTTTTATTTTTCCTTTTTTTAGTAATTCTTCAACTTCCGAAGTGTCTGTTTTATTTCCTGCAATTAACACAATTCGTTCTTTCGAAAACGGCTCATACGAAATATTTTGTTGTGTTCCTTTTTGCGGTGTAATGATTAAATCCAACAATCCATTATCCAAATCACTTTGCATCTGCGGATATTCTCCGAACTTGATAATCAAATTAAAAGGCAACTCTGCAATATGCTCCTCCAATGTGTATTGAAAAGTCTCAAAACACATTCCCACACTTATCGTTACCCGTTCATCTTGCGCACGTTTATGGAAATGTTGTTCTCCATTTTCGAGTTTTTTTAGTGGGTCGATAATATAATTGTAAAATATTTTTCCTTTTTCAGTCGGAACCATTTTACGTGCCGAACGATCAAATAATTTTGATCCCGTATAGGCTTCCAATGAGTTTAAATGCAGACTGACACCAGGTTGAGAGATAAACAATTCTTGAGCCGCCGCCGATAAAGTTCCTGTTTCGTAAATCGCTTTAAATGTGCGCAACCATTCTAAATTCCAATGCATAATTTTTTGTTTTTAAACTTAATCGTAGGGTAAATCATTTGGATCGACATCAATATAATCAGGCTTTGGAAGCATCGCTAATCGAAAAGCTTGTATAGAAGTCCATCCTTCTAAATGCGCTTTTACAACACGATGCATACCATCCATCAATTTACCTTCTGGACAAATAATTATAGGATAAGCAAGATCAGCTTCTTGGATCAATTTTATATGTTCGGTAATTGATCGACAAGTAGGCGAATCACCTTCATCGCTGTACCAATAAGTTTCGTTATACTCTTTGATGTCTTTTAAAGCAATTGTTTCTGATTGAAGCTCTTGCGTTAACTGAATCAATCGATCCACATCCCAAGCGTAAAGTTGCTGATTTATTCGACGAAAATGATATTGTTTTCTCATTTATATAATTATTATGATACAAAGGTACAATTTAAATTATTTTTAAAATAAAAAAAAATGATAGAAATTTGCAGTATCAATAATTAAAATTATAATAATGAATAAAAGTTTATTAGCATTAGCTCTTGGTGGATTGGCAATAGGGGTAACAGAATTTACAATTATGGGAATGTTACCAGATGTAGCAAAATATTTTGATGTATCTATTCCCAAGGCTGGATATTTGATCACTTCTTATGCCTTAGGAGTTGTTATAGGAGCTCCTTTACTTATAGTTGGTATGAGAAAGTATTCATCAACAAAAATGCTTTTAGGTTTGATGTTGTTATTCACAATATTTAACGCTTTGTCAGTTATAGCACCTTCATTTGAATTTTTAATGCTTTCTAGATTTATTTCTGGTTTACCTCATGGTGCTTTCTTTGGTGTTGGTTCAGTAGTGGCAAGTAAATTAGCTCGAAAAGGAAAAGAAGCTCAAGCTGTAGCAACTATGTATTCAGGTTTAACGGTAGCGAATTTATTAGGGGTGCCTTTAGGGACCTACATAGGACATCACTTTTCTTGGCGATATACTTTTTTATTGATTGTAATTATTGGAATTCTTACTCTTGTTAGTTTAAAACTATGGATGCCTGAGGTAAAAATTAAAAAACAAGAAAACCAAAATAATCCATGGAGCGATTTTGTAATCTTTAAAGATAGTAAAGTATGGTTTATGATTTTAATTTTTTCTGTAGCCCCAGGAGCATTATTTGCATGGATCAGTTATATCGCTCCGTTAATGACACAAGTATCAGGTGTACAAGAGCAAAATATGCCTTATATTATGGTATTAGCGGGATTAGGCATGTTCGTTGGTAACTTAATTGGAGGAAAACTCACAGATCGATTCTCTGCATCTAAGATTGTAATGATTGTTCTTTTCTTACAAATTTTAACTATGGGAACTATTTATTTTACGGCTCAGATTACTTGGTTGTCTTTAGTGATGACATTTATAACAGGTGTTGTTTCTTTTGCCTTAATCCCGTCTTTAACTTTATTGTTATTAAAGTCAGTTAAGAGTAATTCGGAATTACTTGTTGCTTCTTTAGGACCAGCTTGCTTTAATATCGCAAATGCTTTAGGAGCTTATTTAGGAGGTGTTCCCATAGAAAAAGGATATGGATATACATCAGCTGAGATTGTAGCTATTGGTATGGTTATATTAGGCATAATCATATTTAGTATTTATATGAAAACAAATAAAAATAAAGTCCAATTAATATAAAAAAATAGAATGATGAAAATTAATATTTTTAAACCAGCAAAAATTGGTTCGTTAGAATTAAAAAACCGTATCGCAATGGCTCCAATGACAAGAGCTAGAAATAAGGACGGAATACCAAAACAATATAATGCTGAGTACTATAGTCAGCGCACTGGAGCAGGTTTGATTATAACGGAGGGAACTGCAATTTCAACTACAGCCTCTGGTGTACTTCATATTCCTGGATTATATACACCTGCTCAAGTACAAGGTTGGAAATTAGTTACTGAAGCAGTTCATGCTAAAGGAAGTAAAATCTTTACTCAACTATGGCATGTTGGACGTATATCACATGTTTCTAATCAACCAGATGGGCAGGCTCCAGTAGCTCCTTCCAATATTCAAGCTAGTAATTCTTCTGCTTGGGGATATGACGAGAATGGAAAAGAAGGATTTGTGACAGCTTCTAAACCAAGAGCTTTAGAAACTAAAGAGGTCTATCAAGTAGTTCTTGATTTTGCTAATGCAGCTAAAAATGCTATTGAAGCAGGTTTTGATGGTGTTGAACTTCACGGAGCTAATGGATATCTTATCGAACAGTTTTTAAATCCATATGTAAATAATAGAACTGATAGATACGGTGGAAGCATTGAGAATAGAAGTCGCTTTTTACTAGAGGCAATCGATGCAAGTATTGAAGCAATTGGCGCGGATAAAGTTGGTATTCGTTTAACTCCTTATGGAGGTTTACATGAATTACCTCATTATGATGAGATAGAGGAAACTTATGAGTATTTAGCCCAAGAATTAAGTAAAAGAAAAATTGCTTATATCCATATTATGGATCAAAAATCAAGAGGAAGTTTTGCTATTCCAGAAGGGTTTTTAGAGCGTTTTAGAGCATGGTATGATGGAATAATTATTTTGGCAGGTGGAATGGACCGAGAAAAATCAGAAAAATTAATCAATCAAGGTGTAATTGATATTGCAGGTTTTGGTGAACTATTTATCTCTAATCCTGATTTAGTTGAACGTTTAGAAAATAATTGGCCTTTAACTGAACCAAAAAGAGAATTGCACTATGGATTAACTATGGAAGGATATCTTGATTGGAAAACCTATAAACAGGAAAATAGCTTACTATAATTTAGTATAATATGAAAGTATCTATAAATTGATTAATATGGAGATCCTCACAAGGTTTTTAAGCAAATAGAAGTGTTAAAACCACAGGTTTTACCAGATCAAGTGCTAATCAAAGTAAAAGCTAGTGCTATAAATCCCATGTTGTGTTACAACTAGCAAAAATTTGTGAAACAGAGGTTCATGCAATGGTTTCAAGTGTAAACAAAGCAAAATTAGCAAGTAAATTAGGAGCAGATTATACCATTAATTATAAAAAAAAGCATATAAATCAGATTATTGATAAGTATACTAATGGGCAGGGATATGATGTTGTATTTGATAATGTTGGAGGAGAGAATCTATTCAATAGTTTTGCGCTTGCTAAGATAAATGGTTCGATTGTCTCTACTCTTACTAGAGATAAAAAGATTGATATTTCAATTTTACACCAAAAAGCATTAAACCTTCATTTTGTATATATGATTACTCTATTGATTTATTATAATCTGCAAGGAATCGATAAATTAAAAGAAATAATGAATCAGTTAACTATTTGGGTTGGACAATCAAAATTAAAACCACTTATTAATAAAGTATTTGATTTTGATCATGTAGCTGAAGCTCATCTTTACGCTCAAAGTGGTCAGGGTTCAGGAAAGACCATCGTAAGTATATCCGAATAATTAAATATATCAAACACAAAATTTAACCTTATAGTTAGTCAGTTTTTTTCTATTGAGTGAAATCCCTAAAGTATACGATTATGATAAAAATGGCATTGGTGGAAGAAAAACAATTGTTATAGCTGATAAACAAAAGAGTCGATAAATTAATCTATCACTATTCTGATAAAAATATATAATTTAAGTTATTTGTATAATATATAAATATGATAGAAATTTACACTATCAATAATTAAAATTATACAAATGAATATATTTATTATCAACGGAGCGCAAAACTTTGCCCATTCAGGTGGAGCTTTCAATAAAACATTAAATAATTGGACAACAGAATTTTTACAAGAAAAAGGTTTTGATTTTCGTGTTACAAATATAAATGATGAATTTGATGCTTTTGAAGAAGTAGAGAATTTTAAATGGGCAGATTTGATTATTTACCATTTTCCTATTTGGTGGTTTCAAGTTCCAAATCGCTTGAAATATTATATCGACGAAGTTTTTACGGCTGGACATGAAAATGGAATTTATAGAAATGATGGTCGTTCACGCAAAAATCCAGCAATTAATTACGGAACAGGTGGATTGATGCAAGGTAAAAAATATATGGTTAATACGACATGGAATGCGCCAGAAACGGCTTTTACTTTAGAAGGAGAATTTTTCGATCAAAAAACAGTTGATGAGGGTGTTTTATTTGGTTTCCACAAAATGAATCAGTTTGCAGGACTAAGTAGAATAAACGGTTTCCATTTCCACGACTTGGAAAAAAATGCAACTGAAGAACGTATCGAAAATTACCGTATAGCATATAGAGAACATTTAGAAAACATATTCATTAAAGAAAAAGAATTGGTATGATTTACCTAACAGCAGTTATTAAAGCAAAACCTGAATATCGCGAAGATGTAACAGTTGTTTTGCAGAATATGGTTACAGAAACCCGAAAAGAAGATGCTAATATTCAGTATGATTTGCATCAAGGTTCGCAGGACGAAAATACATTTGTTTTCTACGAAATTTGGAGAGTTCAACAGGGTTTAGATGAGCATAATCAACAGTCTTATATCTTAGAATTTGGCAAATTGGTTGTCGAAAAATTACAAGAAATACCACAAATTTATTTAACAAAAAAACTATAAAAAATGGAATACAGAAAATTAGGAAATACAGATTTAGAATTATCAGCAATCACTTACGGAGCCTTCGCTATCGGTGGAAATATGTGGGGTGGAAACGAGCAAAAAGATAGTATTGCATCGGTACAAGCTTCTATCGAAAATGGTGTAACAACTTTGGATACAGCGCCATTTTACGGTTTTGGATTGAGCGAAAAAATGATTGGTGAAGCTATAAAAGGTTATGATAGAACAAAAATTCAATTGTTAACAAAATTCGGTTTAGTTTGGGACGGAAGTAATAAGGGAAAAGGTGAATTTTTCTTTGATGCAGAAGAAAATGGAAAAGCAATTCCTGTTTATAAATATTCATCAAAAGAAAGTGTTATTAAAGAAGTAGAAGACAGTCTAAGACGTTTACAAACGGATTATATCGACTTATTGCAAATTCACTGGCCAGATACTACAACGCCAATTTCAGAAACGATGGAAGCCTTGGAAATTTTAATTCAACAAGGTAAAATTCGTGCTGCTGGTGTAAGTAATTACAGTGTGGATCAAGTAGAAGAAGCGCGTAAAACACTAAATAGCGCGAGTAATCAAGTTGGATATAGTATGCTGAACCGCGGAGTAGAGCAGGACTTAGTTCCTTATGCTTTGGATAATGATTTAGGAATTATTGTGTACAGCCCAATGGAAAGAGGTTTACTTACCGGAAAATACTTTAAAGATGGAAAACTGAAAGATAATGACCACAGAAATGGTTATTTCCAACAATTTGATTTAGATAAAGTAAAAACTTTCCTTGAAACAATTACTCCAATTGCAGCAGAAAAAGGAGCTACACTTTCACAATTAGTTTTACGTTGGACAAGTTTACAACCTGCTATTTCGATTGTTTTAGCTGGATCAAGAAATGCTGAACAAGCGATAGCCAATGCAAAAGCAATGGATATTACTATTTCTGCTGAAGAAATGAAATTCATCAATACAGAATTGGCGAAAATCTAAAAATAAGAAAATAGATGAAAACAAAACCTATAATCAAATTTGTAGCTATTGGTTACGCACAAGATAAAACTTTAATTGATCCGAAAGATACCAGTTGACAAACATCACCTTATGGAAAAGGAGACGAAATAGGTGCTGCAAATCTGATTACGCCCGAACTGGTTATGCAGTCGATTAAATTGGTAAAGCAAGGTTTACAATATTCAACCAGGAGAACAAGGTGGACAGACTTTAGGTTCTAATAAATTTAGTTTTAATGATGAATTGGTTAACGGTTGGACAGGTGTTGGATCACAGTTAAATGATATTGGACATATTGGAATTGATAATGTATATTACGATGGAAATAAAGCAACTGATTTTCACTTTTAACAATGAATTAAAAACCGTCATTGTTGAAGAGACAAGATTATTGTAAATAAGAGTACCAAAACCGACATACGATTTGCAGACGAGCTTCAATCCATTGAAACGAGCGTAAAAAAGATTAGTGAGCGATAGCGAGTCATTTAATATTTTTAGTGAGTAAAATGAAGATTGAACGTCGATAATCGCAGTCTTGACGTTTTGTAATCACATACTCTGTTAGCACAGACTTTGCATTAAGGTAAAAGTTTAAAAATGTACCTAAGCTCTACTAGAGCTTCTCCTTTTAATTTCAAATGTTTTTGTGTCAAGTTAAAAATGAACATAGTTAAGCATTTAGTGAGTAGTCGTTATTTCTCGTCTAAGTCTTCGATACTACGTTTTACAAACGTCACTCTGACTGACGATAATAAGAAGCTGAAATGAATTCAGCTTGAGAATTTGTAATTGAAATACAATTTGTTTGTTGTCATTCTGAGTTTATCTAAGAATCTCTTTCTTTCATTTTTTATTCATTTCCTGTTCATTTTAATTATTGGTATTCATATGCCTTACAGGGAAAAGAACAAAAAAGTAATCAATATTTCGGCAGGATCAGTACAAGCAAAGACTTGGCTGTAAACCTCACTACTAAAAATGTTCTCATTTCACTAAAGATTTTAAAAACCCTACGGCTAAAACCTTTTTTACGTTACATTCAACCATTTTCTTAACGTGATAGTTTTAATGCCGGTTTTTATTAAGTTTTACGTTCTACGCTTAACGCTTAACTCTTATTAATATTCAAATTCTTTTTAACCAATGAATTTTGTCATTCTGGGTTTGTCTCAGAATCGCATTCAATATGTCATTTCGAGGTATCGAGAAATCTTTTGTCACTTTTTTATTCATTGAATATCTATTTTAATTATCGGTATTCATATGTCCTTCGGGGAAGCTTATCCAAAAAAACATTTGAAATTAAAAGGAGGAGCCATGGTATGGCTCAGGTATTCCTTTTCTTTATTTTCATTTCTTCCTTTCATTTTTTATTCATTTCCTGTTTATTTTAATTATTGGTATTCATATGCCCTTCGGGGAAGAGCATCCAAAAAAACGAAACAAAAAAAGATGCCGACAGTAGTCTCTCAATGATTCAACTTACTAAATTATTTCCATAAAGTTGGTAACTCGCTCCACTCAAACACTCCAACTTTTTTATTTCAATAATTTAGAGTTGAATCGCATTTCGATTCTAAATCGTCGGATTTTTTTAATTCCTTTTTCAATATTCAACTCCATTTATAACAACGAGTTCTAAAACCGTCATTGCTGAAGAG
>NZ_DDBA01000042.1:0-34754 GCF_002333005.1 Empedobacter sp. UBA2044 | reverse complement strand
AGTCGAGCGTCAATTCGGCGTAGTGAGCGTTAACAATGATTTATGTTCGCATTTCTTATGCGAATGTTCTAAAGCATTTAGTGAGTAGTCGTTATTGACCGACTTGTAGGCACGGACTTGATTTTTTTGGTTCGCTTTGGATCAAGCCAAAATGAATATATAATCTTTTCTAACCACAATAGAAGCATAGGTTTTTGCTACGTTCTACGCTTGACGTAATACGTTTTCATATAACAGCGAATTTTAGCTAGAATAACGGTATTAACAACCATTCAGTATTTCAATAAAGAAACATAAATAATCTCAAAATTAATCTAGTTCAATAATGCACTACGGGTTATATGTAGTTTTTTAAAGATATTGAAAATAATTGTTGTAAAGCATTTTTTAGTAAGGTATTTTGTACAATCAAAAAATGTTTCTATCTTTGAGATAACCACAGAAAAGAAATGCAAACAATTAAAGAAAATATTAAACCTTTATTTGTTGGAATGAATAAGCAAACTTCTGCTTTACTTTCCAAAATTGTATTTGCTCAATATTCACACTAGAATATTGCAGATTATTTGTTGACGAATTTCGTCATCTATATCCCTTTTCATCAAAATAACAAACAAAATACGATATGCCACTTTATCATCATTTGGGAGAATTCCCACAAAAGCGACATACGGTATTCCGAAAACCAAATGGAGAATTATATGCAGAAGAATTAGTTTCTACGCATGGATTTTCGAGTACGTATTCCAATGTTTACCACTGTTATCCACCAACTTTGGTAAAAGCGATTAGCGAACCTTATTCGGTAGAGCCAAAAATTGCCCGCGCAAAACATTTAAAACATACCTCTTTAAAAGGTTTTAAAGTAAAACCTACCAAAGATTATTTAGAATCTCGTGTACCAGTTTTGGTTAACAATGATTTGCATATTTCATTGGCTGCGCCACAAGAATCGATGACTGATTATTTCTACAAAAATTCGATGGCGGATGAAGTAATTTTTATACACGAAGGTTCTGGAGTTTTAAAAACTGGTTATGGACAAATTGAATTTGAATATGGAGATTATTTAGTGATTCCACGTGGAATTATTTATCAACTTCATTTTAATGATTCTAATAACCGATTGTTTATTACAGAATCATTTAGCCCAGTTGAAACACCTCGTCGTTATCGCAATCATTTTGGACAGTTAATGGAACATTCGCCTTTTTGCGAGCGTGATATTAAACGTCCTCAAAATCTTGAAACAAATGATGAACACGGAGATTTCAAGATTATGATCAAAAAAGAAGGATTAATTTATCCTTACGTTTATGGAACTCATCCTTTCGATTTTGTAGGTTGGGATGGTTATCATTATCCATGGGCTTTTTCTATTCATAATTTCGAGCCAATTACAGGGCGTATCCATCAGCCACCACCTGTTCATCAGACTTTCGAAGGAGCAGGTTTTGTGATTTGTAGTTTTGTTCCACGTCTTTTCGATTATCATCCAAATGCGATTCCAGCTCCTTATAACCATAGTAATGTAGATTCTGATGAGATTTTATATTATGTGGATGGAGATTTTATGTCGAGAAAATCGGTTGAGAAAGGACAAATTACATTACATCCAGCAGGAATTCCGCATGGTCCACATCCTGGTACAGTTGAAAAATCGATTGGAGCGAAAGAAACACATGAATTAGCCGTAATGATTGATCCTTTCAGACCATTGATGTTAACTGAACAAGCGTTAGAAATTGAAGATCCAGATTATTATAAATCTTGGCTTTATTAAAAGTTATGAGCTATGAGTTATGAGTTGCGCGATTTGTCATCGTGAACTTGTTTCAATATATCATAAGTTAATTTGAAGAGAAGCTGAAATAAATTCAGCTTGACATGATGTCATTCCGACGTTAGGAGGAATCTCCCCCAAAGTTATCAATAACTGTAAAAATTTAATACTTTTTAGATAATACATAAAAATAAAAACACAATAAAAATGAGTACACAAACATTTGCAGAAAAAATAGCATTAGCACAAGATTTTCTTCCAATCAATGGAACAGATTATATCGAGTTTTATGTTGGTAATGCAAAACAATCTGCACATTATTACAAAACAGCTTTCGGATTTCAAGAAGTTGCATATGCTGGCCCAGAAACTGGAGTGAGAGATAGAGCTTCTTATGTTTTACAACAAGGGAAAATTCGTTTAGTTTTAACATCTGGCTTAAAATCTGATTCTCCAATTTGTCAACATGCAATGAAACATGGTGATGGAGTTAAAATTTTAGCACTTTGGGTGGATGATGCGTATGATGCTTTTGAGCAAACAACGAAACGTGGAGGAAAGCCTTATATGGAGCCAACTACGATTACAGATGAGTTTGGTGAAGTAAAAATGTCTGGAATTTATACATATGGTGAAACGATTCATATGTTTATTGAGCGTAAAAATTATGAAGGTCCTTTTATGCCAGGCTATGTGAAGTCTGAATCAACATATCAACCAACAGATTGTGGTTTATTGTATGTGGATCATTGCGTTGGTAATGTGGGTTGGAATCGTATGAACGAAGCGGTTGCTTGGTACCAAGATGTCATGGGATTTGTAAATATTTTATCGTTTGATGATAAACAAATCAATACAGAGTATTCAGCATTAATGTCGAAAGTGATGAGTAACGGAAATGGTTATTCAAAATTCCCTATTAATGAGCCTGCAGAAGGTCAAAAGAAATCTCAAGTCGAAGAATATTTAGATTTTTATGAAGGTGAAGGTGTACAACATATTGCAGTTGCAACTAAGGATATTGTAAAAACTGTGACAGAACTTAAATCTCGTGGAGTTGAGTTTTTATCAGCGCCACCAGAGGCTTATTACGATATGATTCCAGAGCGCGTTGGTGAAATTGATGAGGATATTAAGAAGTTACAAGATTTAGGAATTTTGGTTGATTGTGATGAAGAAGGTTATTTGTTACAAATTTTTACGAAACCAGTCGAAGATCGTCCAACATTATTCTACGAAATTATCGAGCGTCATGGAGCGCAATCGTTTGGAGCAGGTAATTTCAAAGCATTGTTTGAAGCTTTAGAAAGAGAGCAAGAGCGTCGAGGAAATTTATAAATAGATATTTTTTAAAAGCCATTGGATTATTTCTAATGGCTTTTTTCTTAATCAAATCTTAAGTTTTGTGTAAGGAGGTTTCAAATACATTTGTTCAATAAAATGAATGTGAAAATGAACCAAATTAAAACAAAAACGATAGTCATGAATTGTGTATTACTTTCAATATTTTCTATAAAAGGGAATGCACAAGATACAATTCAGCAAACTAAAACCGATTCAATTCAACTTGATTCTATTCCAAAGCAAATATTTAATCCAGAAGATAAAGTTTATCATTTCAACGCCAAAAAGTTGATTATTCCTGCGACTTTAATTACATATGGAAGTCTGAGTTTGGCAATTCCAGCATTGGATAATTTGAATAAATCTACTCAAAACGAAATTTTAGAAGATAAAACAAAAGGAAATAAATTTGATAATTATACACAATATTTACCTGCAGCAGCGGTTTATGGATTGAATTTGGCTGGCGTTCAAGGGAAACATAATTTACGAGATCGTACAATTATTTTTGCAACATCTCAAATCATCAATACAGGTTTGGTGATGGGGCTAAAACACACTGTACAAGAAGAAAGACCCGATGGTACAAACAATCTTTCTTTTCCTTCTGGACATACGGCGAATGCATTTTCTACGGCTCAATTTATGTTTCGAGAATATCAAGATTCTAATTTTTGGTTGAGTTTGGCTGGATATCCTTTGGCAGCTTTTACAGGTGTTTATCGTGTTATCAATAATCGCCATTGGGTTGGAGATGTTGTTGCTGGAGCGGGAATAGGGATTTTATCTACGGAATTGGCGTATTGGTTATTTCCTACGATTAACAATTGGTTTTCTCCAAAAAATAAAGAATCAAAAGTGGCGACAATGTTTTTTCCTGTTTATCAAAATAATCAAGCGGGAGTTGGTTTGGTGATGAGGTTTTAGTTATTTATAACCATATTTCGACCTTTTAAATAATATAAAATAGGACCTAAGTATGGAATTAATACTACAACAAAAATCCATAGAAATTTTGTTTTTAAATTTCTAAATTGATGTGTAATAACATGTATTAAACACATTATAGGTAAAAAGGTCATTGTTAATACAAAAAGAAACCATATCCCAACAAAAATATCTTCCATTGTTTAATTAATTTGCGTAAAACTAATGAATATTTCAACTAACATTCATTAGTTTTTATAAAAAATCATTATCTTCAACGCTCAAAACTGCAAACAAATAAAATGAAGAATATAGAACTAACGATTCCAAAATTGGGAGAAAGTGTAGAGTCTGTACAATTGGTTCGTTTTACAAAAAACGTTGGCGATTTCATTCAAGAAGATGAAGTAATTGCCGAAGTTTCGACGGATAAAGTAGATTCTGATGTGCCTTCTACAACTGCTGGAAAAATTATTGAGTTTAGATTTAATGAAGGAGATGAAATAAAAATAGGAGAAGTTTTCGCTTTAATTGAGCCTTCAGAAACTCAACAACAATCAGCTCAAAAAACTGAAAATGTTGAAGAAAAAAAGATTGAAACTGTTACAACTTCGCAAGTTATAAATTCAATCGATACAAATCATTTTTTATCACCTTTGGTAAAAAGTATTATCCAAAAAGAAAATCTTCAATCAACAGATATTTCACAAATAAAAGGTTCTGGTCGTGATGGAAGAATTTCGAAAAATGATGTATTAAATTATATTCAAAATAAATCATTTACAACTAATAATTCAAGTAATACTTTAAATAAAAATAATATAGTTTCAAGTTCTTCTTATGGAGCGAAAGATGAAATCATTGAGATGGATAAAATGCGTCAATTGATTTCAAAACACATGAAAAAGAGCAAACAAACTTCGCCTCATGTGACGGCTTATGTAGAACCTGATGTTACGAATTTTGTAAAATGGCGAGAAGAAAATAAAGCTGCTTTTGAAGCTAAATACAAACAAAAATTGACATTTACACCGTTAATTGTAGATTGTGTTGTTCGTGCAATTAAAGATTTTCCATTGATTAATGTATCAGTTGATGAAACTGAGACTAAAATAATCAAACACAATGAGATAAATATTGGAATTGCAACTGCTTTACCAAGTAATAATTTAATTGTTCCTGTCATTCATCAAGCCAATGAATTAAATTTAGAAGGTTTAGCAAAAGGTGTAAATTCAATTGTAGATAAAGCAAGAAATAATAAACTTTCGCCAGATGATGTTCGTGGAGGGACGTTCACAATAAGTAATGTGGGGACTTTTGGTAATTTGATGGGAACGCCAATTATCAATCAACCTGAAGTGGCAATTTTAGCGACTGGCGTGATCAAGAAAAAACCTGCGGTTTTGGAAACTGAATTCGGAGATATTATTGTGGCGAGACAATTTATGTATTTGTCACTTTCGTTTGATCATCGTGTGATAGACGGATCTTTGGGAGGCGTTTTCTTGAAACGAATTTCAGATTACATGGAGAATTGGGATGTTAACACGCAAATTTAATCAGAATGGAAACCACATTATCAACAACAACATTACTTAAACAAGCATACGAATTATTGGTTACTGCAAAATCTTTAACCGAATTATACGAAGAAAATAAAGCTGTAACAAGCAAATATGTACATGCAACAGCGCGTGGACACGAAGCAATTCAAATTGCAACAGGATTACAATTATTACCACAAGATTATTTAAGCGCATATTACCGAGACGATGCAATGTTACTATCAATCGGAATTACTCCTTACGAATTGATGTTGCAATTATTGGCAAAACGCGACGATATTTTTTCTGGAGGAAGAACCTATTATTCTCATCCAAGTTTGCGCCGTGATAATATGCCGAAAATTCCGCATCAAAGTAGTGCAACAGGAATGCAAGCGATTCCAACAACAGGAATTGCGATGGGAATGCAATACAAAGAGTTAGAAGGTCTTTGTGATGAAGAAGTAAAACCAATTGCAGTTTGTTCGTTAGGAGATGCGTCTTGTACGGAAGGCGAGGTGGCAGAAGCTTTCCAAATGGCAGCGTTGAAACAATTACCAATTTTATATTTGGTTCAAGATAATGAATGGGATATTTCGGCTTCGGCAGATGAAATTCGTGCACAAGATATCGCTCATTATGCAAAAGGTTTCAATGGTTTGGAAGTTTTTGTGGTTGATGGAACGGATTTTTTAGCTTCTTATGAAACGATTCAACGTGCAATTGAAATTATTCGTACAGAACGTCGTCCGATTTTGGTTCATGCAAAAGTTCCTTTATTGAATCATCATACATCTGGCGTTCGCAAAGAATGGTACAGAGATGATTTAGAGGAAGCACAATCTCGTGATCCTTACGATAAATTAAAATATACTTTATTAAATGAAGGTTTCGATGAAAATGATTTAATCGAAATTGAGAATAAGATAAAAGAACAAGTTCAGGCAGAATATCAAGAAGCATTAAAAGCAGAAGATCCACGTTCTGAAGATTTATATACGCATGTTTTTGCATCAACACCGATTAACGAAGAAAAAGGAAATCGTTCTCCAGAAGGAAAAGATAAAACAGTAATGGTAGATTCTGCATTATTTGCGATTCGTGAATTAATGGCAAAACATCCAGAAGCTTTATTATATGGACAAGATGTAGGATTGCGTTTAGGTGGAGTTTTTCGTGAAGCGGCAACTTTAGCAAAACAATATGGTAAAAATCGTGTATTTAATACACCAATTCAAGAAGCGTTTATAATCGGATCTACGGTTGGAATGTCTGCAGTTGGCTTAAAACCAATTGTTGAGGTGCAATTTGCAGATTATATTTGGCCAGGATTGAATCAATTGTTTACAGAAGTGGCGCGTTCTAATTATTTATCAAACGGTAAATGGCCAGTTTCGATGATTTTACGTGTACCAATTGGTGCGTATGGAAGCGGAGGACCTTATCATTCAAGTTCAGTTGAAAGTGTTTTGACGAATATTAAAGGAATTAAAATTGCGTATCCATCTACTGGAGCGGATTTGAAAGGTTTGATGAAAGCAGCATATTACGATCCGAATCCTGTGGTAATGCTAGAGCACAAAGGGTTGTATTGGAGTAAAATAAAAGGAACAGAAGATGCTGCGACAGTTGAGCCGGACGAAGATTATGTATTGCCTTTTGGTAAAGCACGTGAAGTTTTAACGGCTGAATCTTCTCAAAATCATAATTCTGTTTCGATTATTACATACGGAATGGGAGTGTATTGGGCAAAACAAGCGGCAAAGGATTTTCCTAATCAAGTCGAAATTATCGATTTAAGAACTTTAGTTCCGTTAGATGAAGAAACAATCTTTAATAGTGTAAAAAAACACAATCGTTGTATTGTTTTGACAGAAGAAGCGAAGCAAAACTCTTTTGCACAGAGTATTTCAGGCTTAATTAATGAAGAGTGTTTTGAGTACTTAGATGCACCAATTCGTGTGTTAGGAGCGCAAGATATGCCAGCAATTCCATTAAATTCGACTTTAGAAGCAGAGATGTTACCTAATGCTGAAAAATTAAAAACATTGATTAATGATGTTTTATCTTATTAAAAGACAATAATTAGTATGAATTGTATTTTTTACACTAAAAAAACTAACGTTTGTTAGTTTTTTTAGTTTTTTTGATTAAATTTGTTATTATCAAAAATCAAAATCTGCAAAAATTATGATATTTAATCCCGAGATAGAACAAATGCCAATTGAAAAATTGCGCGTTCTTCAAAACGAAAGACTTCAAAACATGTTGCAAAAAGTGTATAACAATGTACCTTTTTACAAAGAAGCATTTGATGCAGCTGGAATAAAACCAGAAGACATCAAAGGTGTTGAAGATCTACACAAATTACCTTTTACCAAAAAAACACATTTAAGAGAGAACTATCCGTTCGGATTATTTGCAGAACCAAAGAGCAACGTAATCCGTTTACATTGTTCAAGCGGCACAACAGGAAAACCAACTGTTGTAGGTTATACCAAAAACGACATCGAATTATTTTCAGAAGTAGTAGCACGTTCTTTAGCAGCTTCTGGATGCGAACCAGGAATGACATTACAAAATGCCTATGGTTATGGTTTGTTTACTGGAGGTTTGGGATTACATTATGGAGCAGAAAAATTAGGAATGACAGTTATTCCTATTTCTGGTGGAAATACTGAAAAACAAATCATGTTGTTGAAAGATTTTCAGGCTGATGCGATTTGTGCAACACCATCGTATGCATTAACAGTAGCTGAGGAAATCAAAAAAAGAGGAGAATCGTTAGAAAGCTTAAATCTTAAGTTTGCGATTTTGGGATCAGAACCATGGTCAGAAGCGTTACGTCAAGAAGTAGAAGGAAGTTTGAATATCAAAGCGTCTAATATTTATGGATTGAGCGAAATTATCGGACCTGGTGTATCTAATGAAGATTATGAAGAGCAAGGATCAGGATCTTACATTTGGGAAGATCATTTCTTTCCAGAAATTGTAGACGAGAAAACAGGTGAACCTGTGCCTTACGGACAACCTGGAGTTTTAGTGATTACAACGTTAACAAAAGAAGCTTTACCATTGGTGCGTTATTGGACGGGAGATATCACAACCCTTACGTACGAACATTCTAAGAAAAGAACACATATCAAAATGGGACCAATTATTGGTCGTGCAGATGATATGATGATTATTAGAGGTGTAAATTTCTTTCACACACAAATCGCTGATTTTATTCCAGAATTCCCAGAATTATCACCAAATTATCAAGTAGTTTTAACAAAACCTAAAAATATGGATGCTGTAGAAGTTGGATTTGAAATTAATCCTGACTATTTTGCAAGCCAAGGTTTCACTTGTGATAATTTGAACGACGAATCTAATCATGCATGTTGCAAATTAATCTCTAATATTCACAAAAAAATTAGAGACAATATTGGATTAGGAATGAATGTTAAATTGTATCAAGTTGATGAACTTCCGAAAAGTGAAGGAGGAAAATTAAACCGAATCATCGATAACAGACATTTATAAATATATGCCTAAACAAAGTAAAAAAGAACTGATTATTCAAGAAGCTGCCTTAATCTTTAAACAAAAAGGTTATTCGGCAACATCAATGCGTGAACTGGCTGAAAAGGTTGGAATGGAAGCCGCAAGTTTATACAATCATATTCGTTCGAAAGACGAAATTTTAGAAGAGATTTGTTTTAAAGTTGCTAATCAATATGTTTCTCACATTAGCTCGATCGAAGATACAAACGAATCAAATGTTCAGAAATTGAGAGATTTAATTCAATTGCATGTCAGAATGATTATTGATGAGCCAAACGAAGTTTCTGTTGCAAATAATGATTGGAAAAATCTTTCGGATACGAAAAAGGATTTGTATAAAACAATTCGAAAAGGATACGAAAAAAGAATCGCCAATCTTATCAAAGCAGGAATTGCAGCAGGTGAATTTAAAGATTTGAATGTTTCGGTTGCTTTATTTACTTTATTATCATCATTACGTTGGATAGAATTGTGGTACAAACCTGGACGAGATATCTCACCAGAGCAGTTAGAAAATGACTTAATGACACTATTAATTAACGGATTTCAAAAATAATATGGCTATAAATTTTCACCAATTACGCGTTAAAAATGTAAAAAAGGAAACACCAGATTGTGTATCCGTTACATTTGAAGTGCCAGAAGAATTAAACCAAGAATTCAAATTCAAACATGGTCAATATTTAACGTTTAAGAATTTTCACAATAACGAAGAAATTAGACGTTCTTACTCAATTTGTTCAAGTCCTTTGGATAATGAATTAAGAGTTGCTGTAAAGAAAATTGAGGATGGAATTTTCTCGACATTTGTTAACGATACAATCAAAGTTGGCGATGTTCTTGATGTAATGACTCCACAAGGAAATTTCTTTACAGAAGTACACGAAGACAACAAAAAGTTATATGTAGGAATTGTGGCGGGATCTGGAATTACACCAGTACTTTCGATTATCAAAACAGTTCTACAAACAGAACCTAACAGTCAATTTGTGCTGTTATATGGAAACAGAAACAAAAGTTCGATTATTTTTAAAGAAGAAATCGAAGCATTAAAAAATAGATACATGGAACGCATTAGCGTTTACAATATCTTGAGTCGTGAAACGGCTGATGCTGAGATTTTGAGTGGTCGTATTGATAAATCAAAAATTGAATATTTCTTGCAAAATATCATCGATCCAAAAGAAGTAAGCGAAGTTTTCCTTTGTGGACCAGAAGAAATGATTTTAAGCGGTCGTGACGCTTTTGTAGAAGCAGGAGTTGATGTAAAACATTTACATTTCGAATTATTCTATAGTGCATCTGCAGAAGCGAAAAAGGTAGAGCGTCAAAAAGCTGTAAAACAATCAAACGATACAATGAGTAAAGTTACCATTAAATTAGATGCAACAGCTTTACAGATTGATTTGGGTTACAATGGCGACACAATCTTAGATGCGGCTTTACAAAACGGAGCTGATTTACCTTATGCTTGTAAAGGTGGTGTTTGCGCAACTTGTAAGTGTAAAGTAGAGAAGGGTGAGGTAGAAATGGACATCAACTACTCACTTGAGCCAGATGAATTAGAAAGAGGATTTGTATTAGCGTGTCAAGCGCACCCTCGTTCTGCAGAAGTCGTGGTAGATTTTGATGCCAAATAATCAACTTTAAAAACGTTTAGAAATGAGTGCAAAAGAAATTGATTTTCAAGAAATCTTCGATAATAAGATTGAAAATGAAGTTCGTATCGAACCAAAAGACTGGATGCCAGACGCATACCGTAAAACATTAATCAGACAAATCTCTCAACATGCTCACTCAGAAATTGTTGGGATGTTACCAGAAGCAAACTGGATTACAAGAGCGCCTTCATTAAATAGAAAGAAAATCTTATTAGCGAAAGTTCAAGACGAAGCTGGTCACGGATTATACTTATATTGTGCTGCTGAAACATTAGGTGTTTCCCGTATTCAAACATTAAATGATTTACATTCAGGTAAAGCTAAATATTCATCAATCTTCAATTATCCAACCCTTACTTGGGCAGATATCGGAATGATTGGTTGGTTGGTAGATGGAGCTGCGATTCTGAATCAAGTTCCATTATGTCGTACATCTTACGGACCTTATGCTCGCGCAATGGTACGTGTTTGTAAAGAAGAATCTTTCCACCAAAGACAAGGTTACGAAGCATTAGTGGTATTATCAAAAGGAACACCAGAACAAAAAGCGATGTTGCAAGATGCAATGAATCGTTGGTGGTGGCCTACATTAATGATGTTTGGACCAAAAGATGAAGAATCATCAAACTCAGAATTATCAATGAAATGGAGAATCAAACGTTTTTCGAATGACGAATTACGTCAACGTTTCGTGGATATTTCTATTCCTCAAGCCGAATATTTAGGATTAACTATTCCAGATCCAGATCTAAAATTCAATGAAGAAACAGGTCACTACGAATTCGGAGAAATTGATTGGGAAGAATTCTGGAATGTTGTGAAAGGAAACGGTAAATGTAACAAACAACGTTTGGATGCTCGCCGTAATGCTCACAACGAAGGAGCTTGGGTTCGTGATGCTGCAACAGCTTACCACGAAAAAAGAAAACAAAGAGAATTAGAAAAAGAACAACGCAAAAACGCATAAAAAGATGGAAAATAGAGATTGGCCTTTATGGGAAGTATTCATTAGAAGTAAACAAGGGTTAGACCACAAACACGTTGGGAGCTTACATGCTGCTGATGCTACAATGGCACTAGAAAATGCACGTGATGTATATACGCGTCGTTTAGAAGGTGTAAGTATTTGGGTGGTAGAATCTGCTAATATTCATGCTTCTAATCCTGATGAAGCAGAACAATTTTTTGATCCTGCAGAAGACAAAGTTTACCGTCATCCAACTTTTTATGATGTACCAGAAGAAATTAAAAACATGTAATTTATGACAAGTACAGTTTATCAAAACAATCAAAATTACATCGATTTTATCTTACATTTAGCAGATACAAATCTAATTTTGGCACAACGTTTATGCGAATGGTGTGGTCATGGTCCAATTTTAGAACAAGACATCGCAATGTCTAATATGGCGTTAGATTTATTAGGTCAAACATCTAATTATTATGACTATGCGGCTGAAATGATCGGAAATGGAGCAACAGAAGATACGTTAGCAATGTTACGCGAAGAGCGTGAATACAAAAACTTATTGTTAGTTGAGTTACCAAACGGACATTTCGGTGATACAGTTGCACGTCAATTCTTTTATGATTCTTACCACGCGTTATTGCTAGAACAATTCTTGAAAGTAAAAGATCTTAAATTACAAGCTATCGCTGAAAAATCATTAAAAGAAGTAAAATATCACTTAAAATGGTCATCAGAATGGATGATTCGTTTAGGGGATGGAACACAAGAATCTCACGATAAAATTCAGGAAGCTGTAAATAATATTTTACCTTATGTAAAAGAAGCGTTTTTATTAGCGCCTTACCAAAAAGCTTTAGTTGAAGAAGGATTAATTTCAAGTCCAGAAGAATTCCAAGCGACTTGGTTAACAAATGTAAAAGTAATTTTAGACGAAGCGACAATCGAAGCTGATGTAGAAAATGCTTTTGTACAAAAAGGAGGTAAAGAAGGTGTTCATACAGAGCATTTAGGATTTATCTTAACAGATTTACAATATTTACAAAGAACTTATCCAGATTCGCAATGGTAACCGAAAAAGAAATTTGGCAATACATGGAGGAAGTCGCTGATCCAGAAATTCCTGTGATTAGTGTAATTGATCTTGGTGTTGTGCGTAAAATTGAATTAATTGACCAAGAAAGTGTCAACGTTACAATTACGCCTACGTATTCGGGATGTCCTGCTATGAGTGCAATTTCAATTTCTGTTCGTTTAAAATTAATCGAAAAAGGATTCAAAAATATCAATGTCATTAATCAGTTGAGCCCTTCGTGGTCAACTGATTGGATGACAGAAGAAGGAAAGCAAAAAATGAAGGCTTATGGAATTGCGCCTCCAACTAAAAATCCTTCGAGCGATGAGCTCTTTTCAGACGAACAAAATGTAGAATGTCCACAATGTGGCTCTACAGATACCAGACTTATCAGTCAATTTGGTTCTACGGCCTGTAAAGCTATGTATCAATGCAATAGTTGCCACGAACCATTTGATTATTTCAAATGTCATCATTAAAAAATTATGGAAAATTCAACATCAATCCTATACACACAAGAGGGAGGAATTGCTACGATTACGTTGAATCGTCCTTCTGTTTTTAACAGTTTTAATCAGGAAATGATTAAATCTCTTCAACATCACTTGGATGTTGCAGCTCAAGATGTTTCTGTTCGTGCAGTGGTTTTAACTGGAACGGGAAAAGCATTCTGCGCTGGTCAAGATTTAGGAGAAGTTTTAGAAGAAAAAGAAATCGACTTCAATAAAATCGTTCAAGAAAATTACAATCCATTGGTTCTTAAAATTAGAAACATGGACAAACCAGTTGTTGCTGCTGTAAACGGTGTTGCTGCCGGTGCGGGAGCAAATTTAGCTTTGGCTTGTGACATTGTTGTTGCGAAAGAATCGACAAATTTCATTCAAGCTTTTTCTAAAATTGGTTTAATCCCAGATTGTGGAGGAACTTATTTCTTACCTCGTTTAATTGGACTTCAAAAAGCAACTGCTTTAATGATGCTTGCAGATAAAGTTTCGGCGGCTCAAGCAAAAGAAATCGGAATGATTTATGAGTTTTTTGCTGACGATATTTTCGATGCTGAAGTTGCAAAGATTGCTGATAAATTAGCCAATCTTCCAACAAAAGGTTTGGCTTATACAAAGAAATTATTGAATCAAACATTTAATAATTCAATCGAAGAACAATTAATTCAAGAAGGATTATTTCAAGCTAAATCAGGGAATACATCAGATTATCAAGAAGGTATAGACGCATTTATCGAGAAAAGAAATCCTGTTTTTAAAGGCGAGTAAGAAATGAAAAAAATAGGAATTATTGGTGGTGGAGCAATGGGGTCTGGAATTGCGCAAGTTTTTGCTCAATATGGTCATCCAGTTGTTTTATATGACACAAATAAAGAAGCTTTAGATCGTTCAAAACAAAACTTAGCGAAGACTTTCGAGAAGTTAGTGGCGAAAGAAAAATATACTGCTGAAAAAGCACAAGAAATTCAAAACAATATCGAATATGCAGATAGTTTAAGTGCTTTTGCATCCATCGATTTGATGATTGAAGCAATTATTGAAAACTTAGATATTAAAAAATCAGTTTTCAAACAAGTGGAAGAAATCGTTTCTGACGAATGTATTTTAGCGTCAAACACTTCTTCATTATCAATCGCATCAATTGCATCTGCTTGTTCTAAACCAGAACGTGTAATTGGAATCCACTTTTTCAACCCTGCACCATTAATGGCTTTGGTAGAAATTATTCCAGCCGTACAAACACGCGAAGGATTAGCAGACGAAGTAAAAGCATTGATTCAATCTGTTGGTAAATTACCAGTCATCACAAAAGATACTCCTGGATTTATAGTAAATCGTGTGGCTCGTCCATTCTACAGCGAATCAATTCGTTTATTAGAAGAAGGAGTTGCAGATGCAGAAACAATAGACTTTGCGATGACTTCTGTTGGAGGTTTCCGTATGGGACCCTTCGAATTAATGGATTTTATTGGTCATGATGTGAATTATCGTGTAACCGAATCGGTTTTCGAATCATTCTTTTATGATCCAAGATTTAAACCATCTTTTTCTCAAAAACGTTTATTCGAAGCTGGATTTTACGGTCGTAAATCTGGTCGTGGATTTTACAATTATGCAGAAGGAGTGGAGAAAAAAGCACCATCTCAAGATCAAGCATTATTAGAAAAAATCTACAAACGCGTTTTAGTGATGTTAATCAATGAAGCAGCTGATGCTTTATTTTTAAACATTGCAAACCGTGAGGATTTAGATACAGCGATGACAAAAGGGGTTAATTACCCTAAAGGACTATTGAAATGGGCGGATGAATATGGTCTTGAAAATGTACAAAACGATTTAGATGAATTGTACAATTATTACCACGAAGACCGTTACCGTTTAAGTCCAATTATTAGAAATTTCGTCAAAGAGAACAAAACATTCTACTAAAAAATATCAAAACATGGAATCACAAAAGTTATTAAATGCAATGCTTGACCACGATAAATTTAGTGAATGGTTAGGTTTAGAAGTAATTGAAGTAAGAGAAGGATATGCAAAATTACAAGCAGCAATTCGTCCAGAAATGATGAACGGAGTGGGGTCTGTTCACGGAGGCGTTACGTTTGCGATGGCAGATTCTGCATTTGCTTTTTCGTGCAATATGTACAATAATATCTCAGTTGCTTTAGATGTTCATATTTCATTTACGAAAGCTGGACGCAATGGAGATGTTTTTACCATTGAATCTCAAGAAGTTTCGACAACGAAAAAAACAGGTATTTACGATATCAAAGTTACAAATCAAAACAACGAATTAATTGCTTTATTTAAAGGAACTTGCTTTAGAACAGGTAAACCTTTAATTGAAGAATAAATTTTATAAATTGCCTAAAGCATAAAGTTTTAGGCATAAAGCTTTAAAACAATGAACCAAACATATATTATAGATGGAGTTAGAACTCCAATTGGTAAATTAAAAGGTGGATTATCTGCTGTTCGTCCAGATGATATGGGGGCAATGGTAATCGCCGAATTATTAAAAAGAAATCCATCAATTGATCCTGCTGCATTCTACGATGTAATTTTAGGGAATGCAAATCAAGCAGGAGAGGATAACCGTAATATAGCTCGTATGTCGGCTTTATTATCTGGATTACCTTACACAGTTCCAGGTGAAACAGTGAATCGTTTATGTGCTTCTGGCTTATCAGCTGCAATTGCAGCATCGAGAGCAATTCAGGTTGGTGATGCACAATTAATGATTTCTGGTGGAGCAGAATCGATGACACGTGCACCTTTAGTAATTTCTAAATCGGCTTCTCCATTTGGTGGTGATGCACAAATTTATGACTCAACTTTTGGTTGGCGTTTTATTAACCCAAAAATGAAAGAAATGTGGGGAGTTGATGGAATGGGTAATACAGCTGAAAATTTAGCAGAGCGTGATAATATTTCGCGTGATGATCAAGATTTATTTGCGGTTTGGTCTCAACAAAAAACGGCTGCTGCGCAAGCGAATGGACGTTTAGCGAAAGAGATTGTTCCTGTTGTTATTCCACAACGTAAAGGTGATGCTATTATTTTTGATATAGATGAATTCCCAAAGAATAATACAACAATGGAGATTTTATCAAAGTTACGCCCAGCTTTCAAAGCAGATGGAACGGTAACTGCGGGTAATGCTTCTGGGCTTAATGATGGTGCGGCAGCGAATATTTTAGCTTCTGAACAAGCGATTAAAGATTTTGGTTTAACACCAATGGCACGTATTGTTTCTTCTGGTGTTGCAGGTGTTGAGCCTCGCATTATGGGAATTGGACCAGTGAATGCAACTAAAATTGCATTAGAAAAAGCTGGTTTAACAATGAATGATATTGATGTAATTGAATTAAATGAAGCTTTTGCAGCGCAATCTTTAGCATGTACGCGTGCATTAGGTTTAGTAGATAACGATTCTCGTATCAATCCAAATGGTGGAGCTATCGCTTTAGGACATCCACTTGGAATGTCAGGAGCGCGTATCTTAAATTCTGCGGCTTACGAATTACAAGCTACAGGAAAACGTTATGCATTGGTTACAATGTGTATCGGTTTAGGACAAGGTTACGCTGTAATTATTGAAAGAGCATAAAATAGTTATTCGAAATTCGAAGTTAGTTTTTCGAGTAATACTAAGTTCGAATTTCGTCAAACGAAAAACTATATTAGAAAAATGATTTACGAATTCAAAGGATATAAACCCGTTGTTCATCCAACAGCATTTATTCATCCGCAAGCTGTGGTGACAGGAAATGTGATTATTGGGAAAGATGTTTACATTGGTCCAGGTTGTGCGTTACGTGGTGATTGGGGACAAATTATTATCGAAGATAATTGCAATGTACAAGAAAATTGTACGATTCATATGTTTCCAGGAACAACAGTTCATTTAAAAGAAAAAGCGCATATCGGTCACGGCGCAATTATTCACGGCGCAACAATTGGTCGTAATTGTATGGTTGGGATGAATGCAGTTGTTATGGATAATGTTGTGGTAGAAGACGAATGTATTGTTGGTGCTTTAGCTTTTGTAAAGGCTGATACACATATTCCGACAAGAAGTGTTGTGGTTGGAAATCCTGCAAAAATCGTAAAACAAGTTTCGGATCAAATGATCGAATGGAAAGATCAAGGTACTCAACAATATATGCAATTACCAAGTGATTGTCATGATAGTTTAAAACCTTGTGAACCATTAACAGAAGTTCCAGATTATTATTACGAGTCAATGGCTTCGAATTATAAAACGTGGAATGAAAGTAAGTAAAATGTAAAAAGTATTATGTAAAATGTCATACTGAACTTGTTTCAGTATCACACTTAAATTTAATGAGATTCTGAGATGAACTCAGAATGACAAAAACTTATAACTTAATACTTACGACTTATAACTAAAAAAATACACAAACAACATAAAAATGGCTAAACAATTAGAAAATTATGCTTTAGGACAATGGACAAAAGGTTCGTCTGAAGGGCAAATGTTATATAACGCCATCAATGGCGAAGAAATAGGAACTGCATCATCAGCTGGATTAGATTTCGGTGCGATGATGGATTATGCACGTACAGTTGGTGGACCAGTTTTACGTAAAATGACGTTCCAAGAAAGAGGTTTAATGTTGAAAAAATTAGCCTTATACTTAATGGATCGTAAAGAAGAATTTTACACGGTTTCTTGGGCAACAGGTGCGACTCGTGCAGATTCTTGGGTTGATATTGAAGGAGGAATTGGAAACTTATTTGCCAATGCATCTTTACGACGTCAATTCGGAGATCAACCATTTTATGTTGAAGGAGAAACGCATAAAATCTCTAAAAACGGAACATTCTTAGGTACACATATTTTAACACCAAAACGAGGTGTTGCAATTCATATTAATGCATTCAATTTCCCAGTTTGGGGAATGTTAGAAAAAGTTGCGGTTAATTTATTGGCTGGAGTTCCAGCTATTGTAAAACCTGCGACAATTACTTCTTTCTTAACGGAAACTGTTGTTCGTGCAATCATTGAATCTGGAATTTTACCTGACGGTGCTTTACAATTAATCACAGGTTCAGCAAACGGAATTTTAGATAATGTAGAGTCAGAAGATGTTGTAACATTTACAGGTTCTGCTTGGACAGGACAAATGTTAAAAGCACATCCAAGAATTACTTCAGAAGGTGTTCCATTCAACTTAGAAGCAGATTCTTTAAACGCTTGTGTTTTAGGAGAAGATGTACAAGTTGGCTCACTAGAATTTGATATTTTTATTAAAGAGGTTACACGTGAAATGACAACTAAAGCAGGACAAAAATGTACAGCGGTTCGTCGTGCGTTGGTTCCAGCTCATTTGGTTGAGGATGTACAAATTGCTTTAGGACAACGTTTGGCAACGACTACAATTGGAGACCCAAATGTGGAAGGTGTTCGTATGGGAGCTTTGGCGGGAGCAGCGCAAGTTAAAGAAGTTCGTGAGAAAGTAGAAGAATTAGCTAAATCGCAAGAAATTATTTTTGGAAACTTAGATAATTTCGAAGTGAAAGGTGCTGATAAAAACAAAGGTTCTTTCATTTCTCCAATTTTATTTTTAAACAACGATCCATTCAATAAAACTGATGTTCACAACATCGAAGCTTTTGGACCAGTTTCTACAATTATTCCTTACAACGGAACTGCTGAAGCAATTGAGTTAGTTCGTATGGGGAAAGGATCGTTAGTTTGTTCGATTGTTACTGCGGATAATGATATCGCAACAGAATTTGTATTGAATGCAGGTTCTTTACACGGACGTATCGTTATTTTGGATGCAGAATGTATCAAAGAGTCTACAGGTCACGGATCACCACTTCCATTATTAGTACACGGAGGTCCAGGTCGTGCAGGTGGAGGAGAAGAAATGGGAGGTAAGCGTGGTGTATTACACTATATGCAACGTACAGCAATCCAGGGTTCTCCAAATAAACTAACAGCTGTTACTCAACAATACCAATATGGAGCAAATTATATCGAAGAAGATAAACATCCATTCGCGAAGCATTTCGAAGAAGTTAAAGTTGGTGATACATTAATCACAGCAAAACATACGATTCAACAATCAGATATTAATGCATTTGCAGCTTTATCTGGGGATAATTTCTATGCACATGTTGACGCAACTTCTTTAGAAGGAACTATTTTTGAGCGTAATGTTGCTCACGGATACTATTTATTGTCTAAAGCGGCAGGTTTATTTGTTTTAGCGAAAAAAGGTCCAGTTTTATTAAACTATGGTTTAGATGAATGTCGTTTTGTGAAGCCTGTATATCCAGGTTCTACAATTGGAGTGCGTTTTACGTGTAAAGAAAAAATCGATCAAGAGAAAAAAGATGAAAACGATGTGGCAAAAGGAATTGTTCGTTGGTTGGTTGATATTTACGACGAAACGGGAGAAACAGTTGGTATTGCAACAATTTTAACAATGGTTAAAAAATTAAATCAAGATTAATATAATGTGAGAATGTGGTAATTTGTTAATGAGAAGATGATTTAGAATCATTTTCAAATTGAAAAATTACGTGAAATATTTGTCATGCTGAGCATGTCGAAGCATCTCAAATTATTAATTGTTTTGATTCAAACAATTAAACATATAATGAATAATTTATTAGTTAAATTTGCTCATTACCACATTTAAAAAAATTATCAAATTAGATATGGAAGCATACGTAAAATCAGATATACAAAATGGAATTGGTACAATTGAATTCTTTCACCCGCAAAGTAATTCAATGCCAGGTTCTCAATTAAGAAATTTAGCAACAGAAATTGAAAAATTAGGAAACGATGACGAAGTAAAAGTTATTGTTTTAAAAAGTGCTGGAGATAGAACATTCTGTGCTGGTGCATCTTTTGACGAATTAATTTCAATCAAAGATCGTGAAACTGGTCTAGAATTTTTCTCAGGATTTGCACATGTTATCAACGCAATTCGCAAAGCACCAAAATTTGTTTTAGCACGTATTCAAGGTAAAGCAGTCGGAGGTGGAGTTGGAATTGCTTCGGCAGCAGATTATACTTTTGCAACAGAATTTGCATCTGTAAAGTTATCAGAATTAGCAGTAGGTATCGGACCGTTTGTAGTTGGACCTGCTGTAGAACGTAAAGTTGGAAATTCTGCTTTTACACAAATGGCGATTAATGCAACTGAATTTCAGTCGGCTGAATGGGCTAAAGAAAAAGGTTTGTATGCAGAAGTTTATGCAAATGCAGTTGAAATGGATGAAGGAATTGATATTTTAGCTAAAAAATTAGCTAATTCTAATCCAGAAGCAATGAAACATTTAAAACGTGTTTCTTGGGAAGGAACAGAAAATTGGGATGAGTTATTAATTGAGCGTGCCAAAATTTCGGGTGAATTAGTTTTATCAGAATTTACGATTAACGCGATTAACAAATTCAAAGCAAAATAAGAATACAATATAGTTTATAAAAAAATCCACTTCAAAATGAAGTGGATTTTTATTTATAATTTAAAATACTTGTCTTTATAATATTTACTTTTCTTTACATATAAAATATCTTTTTCTGGATTGAGAATTAGATTGAAACGTTTAATCAAATCGCCACCCATAATATTTTTGTGTTGAATTTTTATTGTACTATCAAAAAATGACATTGGTACATTTTTGAATGTATGCTTCGCTAATTCAAAATCAGGTAAAATTGATTTTTTGGAAAGAATTACATTTCCAGCAGCATCACTTAGTTTAGATTCTCCAATAATTTCAAATTTTTCTAATAATTTATATTCTTTCGCAAAATCATCCGAAATCATCAAAGCACCAGAAAAACCTGTGTGAATCATAAATTCTGTTTCAACCGGTTTTTTGTCAATGAATGGAAAAGCTTTTATATACAGCGTTTCTTGAGAATATCTCGAATTTAATTTTGTATACTTTTTTAGTTTGGTAGGAGCTATATCATAGACAAATAATTTATTCTCATCAAAATTGATTTCTAAATATTTTCCTTCGAAAAACTTCAAACCTATTTTTCCATCGCTTTCATGCCCAGATTGTTTATCGATAAAAATCGGAATTTTGCTAAACTCTTCATTACCAAATTTAATTACGTTGTTTTGACTCATTTTCATATCCGAATATCCCGCCCAAGATGTCACATTGTTTAAGGTATCAGAAATCGAAATAGATTTCATTTTTTTATACGAATCTTCAATAATCGTAATATAATCAGAGCCTGTATGTAACATCAATTGCACCGTATCTTTTTGATTGATGATAACTGGTACTAAAATATTATTGTATTTTGTTAATCGAAATGGAATCTCTTTTACGATATTCTGCCCGAAAATAGTAATTGAAATAATAGTAAAAAGTAAAGTGAAAATTGTCTTTTTCATTTAGTTGTATTGTTTCATTAAAAGTAAACTAATTTGCAGAAATGATTAATATACTATAATTAAAAATTTTCCTTTTAAATTTGCAGTATGGGAGTAGCTGAATTATTACTAAAACGCAAACAAGAATTGATCGAAAAAAATAAAACTGAAGGTTTAGCTTTTCGAGAAGAGTATAAATTGAAAGAAGGTGTAACCGAAACCGAAAGTGGATTATTGTATGAAGTAATCACATTGGGAGAAGGAGTAAAACCAACTTTGTCCGATACAGTTTTGTGTCATTATCATGGAACAAATATCAACGGAGAAGTTTTTGATAGCTCAGTTCAACGCAAGAAACCTGCTGCTTTTCCTTTGGAAAATGTAATAAAAGGTTGGGCAGAAGGAGTACAATTAATGTCAGTTGGAAGTAAATTTAGATTTGTTGTAAAACCAGAAATAGGTTACAAAGATCGCGAAATTTCAAAAGAATTAGGACCTTATTCTACCATGATCTTTGAAGTAGAGTTGATGGGGATTTTATAAAATATTAAAAAACAAAAACCTCCAAATTTTGGAGGTTTTTTTATGCTTAATTTTTTGCGTTATTGCGACGTTTTTTCTTTAAACGATTCGTTTGAACTAATTGTTTATGTTTTGGATCTTTTAATTTATCCACTAAAACTTGTAAATGATTTTCTTCTTTTTTTGCCTTTTTAGCCATTTTTCTTGGTTTTAAATTTGATTTAAATTAATCATTATTCCTCAAGTAGTCAAACTTATTTATTTAATTATAAAATATTTAACGTTTATTTTTTAGGTTTGTCACTCATATAAAAAATGATTTTTCCGCCATTAACAATATCAAAATGATTCAAATTAAAAGATGAAAAACTCTTTCCGTTCAACTCTATTTTATGGATGTAAACATTCTTCTTCGATTGATTTTTCACTTCAATTTCAAATTGTTTTCCATTCTCTAAATTCAATATAGCATGATCTACCAAAGGACTCCCAATTGCGTAATCTGTCGATCCTTGCTGAACAGGATAAAAACCTAAAGCACTAAAAATATACCATGCACTCATTTGTCCAGTATCATCATTTCCACCCAAACCATCAGGCGTTGGCTTGTATTGCATATCCAAAATCATTCTGATTTTTTCTTGTGTTTTCCACGCTTGTCCCGCCCAATTATACAAATACGCAACGTGGTGTGCCGGCTCATTTCCATGAACATAACCTCCAATTATTCCTTCACGCGTAATGTCTTCTGTTTCCGCAAAATATTCGTCAGGCAAATGCATCGTAAATAATTTGTCCAATTTTGCTCCAAACTTCTTTTTTCCACCCATTGCTTCAATTAATCCATTTGGATTTTGAGGAACAAAAAAGCTAAAATTCCACGAATTTCCTTCAATAAAACCTTGTCCATGTGTATTCAATGGATCAAATTCTTTCTTGAAACTTCCATCCGCTAATCGAGGACGCATAAATCCAATCGAAACATCATAATTATTTTTCCAATTCTCAGAACGCTTCATAAATGTTTCATATACATCCATTCGATTCAATTTTTTTGCAGCTTGCGCAATCGACCAATCATCGAAAGCATATTCTAACGTATTCGAAATTGATGTACCATTTTTCTCAGCTGGAATATAACCTTTGTCGATATAATCGCCAATTCCTTCATAATCACGTTTATTTGCCGTAACAATACACGCGTCCAAAGCAGCATTTGCATCTTCGTTATAAACACCTTTTACAATCGCATCTGCAACAACTGTAACAGAATGATAGCCGCTCATACACCAGTTTTCGTTGGCATAATGCGACCAAATTGGCAACATTTTTATTGGATTTTGCTCATAATGTTTCATCATCGATTTTACCATGTCATTGTTGCGTTTTGGTTGAATGATATTGAACAACGGATGCAGTGCACGATAGGTATCCCAAAGTGAAAAAGTGGTGTAATTTGTAAAATCTTTGGCTTGATGAATTTCTTGATCCAAACCTTTGTACTGCCCATTCACATCCATATAAGTTGTCGGATTGATGAAGGTATGATACATCGCTGTATAGAAATTTATTTTATCATTTTCTGAAGCTTTAATCTGAATTCGATTCAATTCCTTGTTCCAATTTTCTTTTGCTTCGTTACGCACTTGTTCAAAATTCCAATGTGGAATTTCTGTTGTCAGATTTTCTAACGCATTGGTTTGACTGACTGGAGAAATCGCAAATTTGATTTTTACTTTTTCATCTTTTTCTGTATCAAAATCGAAATACATTTTGATCTTTTTTCCTTCGATTAATGGAAAATTCTGAGTTTCGTTCCATTTACGCCAAAAACCTTTGTAATCAACTTGTCCGTCTTCATTTTTCTGTCCATAATTTTTAAATGGTTTTGAAAAAGTCATCGCAAAATAAACCGTTCTATTTCTTGCCCAACCTCGTGTTTGTCTATAACCCGTAATCAATGTGTCATTCACCACGCGAACATACGTCCATGTATTTTTGTCATCATAATTATAAATTCCAGCATTCAAATCCAAAATAATATGCGAATCAATCGATTTTGGAAATGTATATTGATGAAAACCAACTCGAGTAGAAGCGGTCATTTCTGCCCAAATATTATAATCATCCAATTTGACTTTGTAATATCCAGTTTCGGCAGTTTCGTTTTGATGCGAAAATCGAGAACGATAACCGCTATCAGGATTTTGAGCAGTTCCGGGATTTAATTTTAATTTTCCAACGGTTGGCATAATTAAGAAATCACCCAAATCAGAATGTCCTGTTCCATTAAAATGTGTATGACTAAATCCAGTTATTGTTTTATCTTCAAAACGATAACCCGCACAATAATCATAAACTTTTGGATTGTATTTGTGGTTGATAGCATAAGGAATAGAATCTGTTTCTGGGCTTAATTGAACAGCGCCAAAAGGAACAGTTGCGCCAGGGAAAGTATGTCCCATTTTTTCTGTTCCAATCATGGGATTGACATATTTTACTAAATTCTGTTGCTGCGCAAAAGCAAGAGAATTGAGTGAAAGTAGAGCGATTACTAATTTTGTTTGCATCGATTTTTAAGTATTAATTTGAATAAAGTTAAACAAATCGAGCATAAAAAAAGGAAAGCTTTTTAACTTTCCTTTCGAATCTTTATTTTTTATAAAATCATTTCGGGAATTTCTCCTTCAATAATTAATTTTCCTTCAGTTGCATTTTTGATGTCTTCCACAGAAATTCCTGGTGCTCGCTCTAATAATTTGAAACCACCTTCTGGTAAAACTTCTAAAACAGCTAATTCAGTAACAATTTTTTTGACACATTTTATTCCTGTTAAAGGAAGTGTACATTCTTTTAGAAGTTTAGATTCTCCTGCTTTGTTCACATGTTGCATGGCTACAATAATATTATCAGCCGAAGCTACTAAATCCATTGCACCGCCCATTCCTTTTACCATTTTTCCAGGAATTTTCCAGTTGGCAATGTCTCCATTCTCCGAAACTTCCATTGCGCCAAGAATTGTTAAATTGATTTTTCGTGCGCGAATCATTCCGAAACTCATCGTCGAATCAAAGAAAGCTGAACCTGGTAAAGTTGTAATCGTTTGTTTACCCGCATTGATAAAATCAGGATCTTCTTCACCATCGATAGGGAAAGGTCCCATTCCTAATAATCCATTTTCTGATTGTAAAACAACATTTACATTTTCGGGAATATAATTAGCAACCAACGTTGGAATTCCGATACCTAAATTCACATAAAATCCGTCTTGTACTTCTTTTGCAATACGTTTTGCAATACCATTTTTATCTAACATTTTCTTTTATGATTTAGGTTGAACAGTTCTATTTTCGATACGTTTCTCGTATTTCGCACCTTGAATAATTCGATTGACATAAACGCCAGGCGTATGAATTTGATTTGGATCTAATTCTCCAATTTCTACCAATTCTTCCACTTCGGCAATCGTAATTTTTCCACACATAGCAGCTGGATGATTGAAATTTGCTGTTGCACCACGGAAAACTAAATTCCCCGCTGTATCACCTTTCCACGCTTTTACAATTGCAAAATCAGGCTCGAAAGCATATTCTAACAAATATTCTTTTTCGATTCCGTGAAAGGTAAATTTTCTGATTTCTTTTCCTTCAGCGACTTCAGTTCCAACTCCAGCAGGCGTAAAAATTGCAGGCATTCCATAACCAGCAGCCATTAAGCGAGTAGCTAAAGTTCCTTGCGGAATCAATTCAACCTCTAATTCACCTGAAAGCATTTGACGTTCAAATTCTGCATTTTCTCCAACATAAGAAGAAATCATTTTTTTGATTTGTCGTCCTTGTAATAATAATCCTAAACCAAAATCGTCTACACCTGCATTGTTACTAATACACGTAAGGTTATTGATTTTTTTGTCTACCAATCCTTGAATCAAGTTTTCAGGAATTCCAGAAAGTCCAAAGCCTCCAACAGCAAGCGTCATTCCGCTTTCTACGCCTTGTAGCGCTTCTTCGATGCTGTTTACTTTTTTGTTTATCATTTTTGTTGTGTTTGATCAAATATAATTCTAATGTTAAAGATAAATAAAAACCATTCATATTTCAATTAACCTACAAAAATCTTAGGTTAACCTCTTAAATTTAGATAACAAAATATCGATATATACTTTTGTTTAGAAGATTATATGAGGACATGATAAAGTTGTGCAAGGCTGAGAATCGAAATTTATTTGAAAATAAATTTATTAGGATAAATGCTTTAAATGATACAAATCCGATTTTGGATTTTGCTTTTATTGATGATGTTGCGTTAAGCGGAATGGGTACTTATCAAAAAGTAATTAAAGAAAGTGGTTATATTATTTTAATGCCTTTATTGAATAATATTCGCTTGAATATGAATGGTTTTAATTGGAAAATTGAAGTCAATCAATCATTTGTTTATTACTTAGAAAAAGGAACTATAATAGAAATAGAAGGCGATTTGAGCCACGATTTTTCTTATTTCTATGCGTTATTCATCGTAAAAGAAAAACAGCAAATAGCTAAAATGATTGTTCCAATTGATTTGGATAGAGAGAATCGTTTAGAGAAAATAATCCGACATGATTTGTTTAATGTTTTTTTAGGAAAATTTGACTTGAGAAAAGAATCTGAATTACCATTCAAAAGAAACGAAAGAAGTTGGTTAATCATTTCTTTGACAGGTATTTTTGAAGTTCACAATCGTTTAATAGAATCAAGAGATTTATTACAAATAAGATCTGATGAGAATGTTGAATTTGAATCGTTGAGCGAAAATTCTTTGTTAATGGTAATTGATTACTAATGTTAAAAATACTTAACAAAATGGAAAGAAAAGATTTTATAAAAAATAGTTTAGGATTATTAGGAGCAAGTTTAATTGTTCCAAAAGTGTTGATGAGTTGCAAAGATTCTACTGTTGTAAATGATTGTGAAGTATGGGCCTCTGAAACAGAAGGTCCATTTCCTACAAAAAAGCCAGAAGATTTTTTATCAAAAAATATAAAAGGCGATCGAACAGGAGTAGAGGCGACAATCAAAATTAATGTAACCAATGTTGATGAAAGCTGTCAACCTTTAATAGACGCGATTGTTGATATTTGGCATTGTGATAAAGATGGAAATTATTCGCAATATGGCGGAATACGAATGCAACCAACCGATTATAAATCGTATAAATTTTTGAGAGGTAGACAAGTAACCGATGAAAATGGAAATGTTGAATTTAATTCTATTTTCCCAGGTTGGTACGAAAGTCGCGCAACGCATATCCATGTTCATATTTACGATCAGAAAGGAAAATCATTAAAAGTGACTCAAATCGCTTTTCCAGAAGGTGAAAATTCTGTTGTAGAAATTGTAAATTCAGCCAAAGAATATGGTTATACAAAAGGTTTGAATGGCTAAACGTACAATGAGAATGACAATGTTTTTACAGATGATACAGACGGAAATCAATTGGCAAAAGTGAGCGGAAGTTTAGAAAAAGGATATACAATTGAGGCAGATATTGTAATTTCTACAGAAAATATAGAGAAAGCAAAAGAGCCGATGGGCGGAGGGCCAGGAATGCCTCCACCTCCAGATGGAATGCCTCCTTTTGATAGAAAACCAAAAGATGAAAACAATTAAAAAAGTTCAGTTTGCTTATCGTTTAGTGATTGATGCTTCGACAACGTCAATTTGGGAGAAATATGTTTTTCATGCGACGTACAAAGAGTATTATTTGCAAGAGTAACTTTTTCAACAAGAAACGCATAAAGTAGAAACTTTTCGAGAATTGTTGCGCCAAAATAAAAAAGCAGAGCAATTGCATTATTTGGTAGGAATGGCGACTATTCCGTATATCGAACAATTGGAAGGAAATTTGTATCAAATCACAGATAATTTGAACAAAATCCACCTTAATTTTGTAGATTTCGAGTTGGATATTATAAATTCATCTAATCAAAATCACATAAATCACAAGGTTGCGCTTACGTTTTATACCAAACAATATTTCTATTTTGGAGAAGTGAACAATCATTATTTAATTTCTTCGGATGAAGAATTAAAAACTAATATCAAAACATTGATGATTCCAAATAGACAACATTTTTCTATTGTTTCAATTGAATTAGAAGATGAATAAAGTAAAAATTACTAAGAGAGAAATCGTTATTTTCAGCATAGTTTCAATTATTTTTCTGTTGATTCCATTTATTGCTGCGCCAAATTTTTCGAGCGATCAATCTATTTTCAAAACAGGTTTTTTCAAGCGAATGCTTTTCGAAAATATCTTGTTGTTAGTGTTCTTTTTGGTGAATTATTTTGTGTTAATTCCAAAATTATATTTTCAGAAACGTTATTTTTTCTACATCATTATTCTCATCATTTTCTTTTTTGTAGTGTATAAAGTTCCAGAATTTGCGTTTCATTTTAACAAAGTTCCACCAAAAGCTCCGCCTTTTAATCGTTTTGAGCCTCGAAAACCGCCTCGCGATTTTATGATGTGGAGTCCGAAAATTATTATGTTTTCGATGATGGCGATTGTTTCGCTTTTTATACGTCAAAATAAACGTTTTCAGGAAATGAAAAATGAGAAACATTTGTCTGAAATTGCTTATTTGAGAGCACAAATTAATCCTCATTTTTTGTTCAATACGTTGAATAATATTTATGCTTTAACGCTTCAAAAATCTGATTCTGCTTCGGATGCGGTGATGAAATTATCCAAAATGATGCGATTTGTGGTTTCGGATTCTTCCAAAGATTTTGTGCCGTTGCAACAAGATTTAGATTATATCAAGAATTATATTGAGTTGCAAAAATTGAGATTAACGCACAAAGAATCTGTTATTTTTGAGGTTGAAGGAAATCCTGCGGATTTAAGAATTTCACCATTAATTTTAATTAATTTTATCGAAAATGCATTCAAATATGGCGTAATTGATGAAGATTCGCAACCCGTTATTATTTCGATAAAAATTGAGCAACAAACATTATTTTTAAACGTAGAAAATACCATTTCGGAAGAGGTAAATCTTGAAACTGAAAAAAGTGAAATTGGTTTGAAAAATACGAAAAAGAGATTAGATTATTTTTATACAAATCATTATAAATTAGCTATTCATAATGATTTATCTAAATTTATTGTTGAACTAAAAATTTTCTTGAATGATTAAAGTAATTGCGATAGATGACGAGCCTTTAGCATTAATGGTAATCGAAAATTATTGTTCGAGAAATGAACATGTCGAGTTAGTGAAAACATTCTCAAATTTGAAAGATGCACAGAAATATATCAATCAATTTCCAATCGATTTGATGTTTTTGGATATTCAGATTTCGCGTACGAATGGAATGGAATTTTACAAAAATTTAGAAAAGAAAATTCCTGTTATTTTTACTACGGCTTTTGCAGAATATGCGGTTGATGGTTTTAATGTTGCGGCGATAGATTATTTGTTGAAACCGATAGATTACGATAGATTTGAAGAAGCAGTGAATAAAGCGGTGCTGATTTTGGTGGATAAAAAACTGAATGAAGACAAAGAGTTTTTGACAATTCGAGCTGATTATAAACTGAATAAAATTGCGTACGATGATATCGATTTTATTGAAGGTTTGGACGATTATGTAAAAATTCATCTCGCAAACGGAAAACGAATTACTGCTCGAATATCGATGAAATCTATCTTAGAAAAACTGCCCGATCAACTTTTTGTCCGAGTTCATCGATCTTATATCGTTTCGATAAAAAAAGTGAAATCAATTCAAAATAAAGTCTTATATTTGAAAGACGAAGAAATTCCGATTGGTGAAACGTATAAAAATGTCATTCTAGAATTTTTCAAAATTTAAGAGGTTAAGAAAATGGAAAAAAAAGTGATTAGTCGATTTATCGTAAACATTTTTTTTTCCAATTTTTTTTTAATTCTACTTTCTATCGTGCTCAATATAGAGACGAATATCAAAATTGGTTTACCGTTTAATTCAATTGCGTATTACGCTTTTATTAGCACCATTACCGTATTGTTTTATTTGTATGCCTACAGAATTCCAAAATCTTTAAAATCATCAAGTAATCCAAGAACTCAGTTTTATATTACTCATCGTAAATCTGTTTGTATTTATACCGCTATTTTAGCCGTAATCGCTTTAGTTTCTGGAATTATTTTAGCGATAAATTGTTTACCGAATTACGAAATATTAACTTGGAAATGGTTGGCTGTTTTATTTTTTACGACAGTTTTATCCTTTGGTTATTATGATTTAAAATTAGGAATTTCATTACGTAAAACGATGTTGTTAAAACCATTTTTAATTGGCTGGACTTGGGCGATTACAACCGTTTTTTTACCTGTTTTATTTTTGATGTTGAAGAATGAAACGCATTATGTCATTGATGCAAAATTCTATTTTCTATTTTCTCAAACCTTTATGTATTGCGTTGTGAATGCGATTTTGTTTGATTTGAAAGATTATGAAGATGATAGCAACCGAAATTTAAAAACCTTTGTTGTAAAATATGGTTATCATTTTACGTTAAACCGCATTATTTTACCCTTAATATTTCTAGGATTTTTGAGTTTTGTAATCTTCGGAATATGTTATGGATTACCACTTCACCGCATATTGTTTATGTTAATTCCGATTGTTTTTTTAGCTATTTTCGCCTTTAAACTCAATCGTCCAAAAGCCATTTTATATTATTTAATTGCGATTGATGGAATGATTTTGTTGAAAGCAATTTGTGGAATTTTAAGCGTAATTTTATTCGAATAATGAATTACAATTTTATTGCGCCATATTATCATTCGTTGAGCCAGTTGATTTTTTTAAATCGTCAACATCAAGCTCATTTTGTGATTTTAAAATATTTGAAAAAGAATGATAAAATCTTGTGGGTTGGAGGAGGAGCGGGAAAATTTATCGCTGAAATAGAAAAGTTAAATCTAAAATTGGATATAGATTATGTTGATTTTTCTTCGAAAATGATTGATTTAGCGAAAATAGAAAAAACGTCGAATTTAAATATAAATTTTATTGTTGCGGATATTTTTGATTTCGAAACGGATAAAAAATATGATGTGGTGATGACTACTTTTTTGTTTGATCATTTTAATCAATCCAAAGCAGAAGAATTATTTAGTCAATTAAATTCGTATTTGAAAGTAGGAGGTTTGTGGTTTTATGTTGATTTTGTACAAAATCAGAAAGGTTGGCAAAAAAGTGTGACGAATGTGATGTTGAGCTTTTTTAGAATTGTTATTGGTTTGGATATTTCTCAATTGCCTAAAATGTATCAAAGTTTTCTACCCAATTTTAAAATCGTCGAACACAAATTCTTTTTCAAGAAATATATAGAAAGTATCGTTTATCAAAAGAAATAAAAAAAGCGATTCAATTTATTGAATCGCTTTTATTTTACATATAATCGGTGTCTAATTTACCTTTTTTGAACTGAATGATATTCATTTTATTCATTGCCCAAATGCATGGATACATTGGATCGAATTCCCATTTCTTAACTGCGAAATTAGGACGTCCGCCAAATTTATGGTGATTGTTATGTAAACATTCTCCCCACATTAACCAGTCAATCGGCATCAAGTTTGTCGAAGTATCTCCAACATCGTAATTACGGTAACCTAATTTGTGTGAAAACCAGTTGATGATTACACCATGTAGTGGGCTCATCAAAACTTGCATCGGAATGAATACAAAATACGTCCAAAGTGGAGCGTCAACAGCAACATAAATTAATATGTAAATGATTACCCAAGCTAAACGTACAGCATTATTTCCAGCAAATCTATCCCAAGAACGCCAAGAAGGAACACCTTTTTTGAATTTTTCTAAAACTTGTGTTTTATCGTGGTCAATTTCGTTGTAAACAATACGAGTTCTCCACATCATCGCAAAGAAATTTGGATCATATTGTGGCGAATGTGGATCCTTTTCTGTGTCTGCATACGCGTGGTGATGTCTGTGCATAACCCCGTATGTATAGGGACTTAGATAAGATGAACCTTGAAAAATCCACGCTAAAACGTGAAATATTTTTTCCCAAGCTCTTGACATCGTAAACATTGCATGTGATGCATATCGGTGATGAAAAAAAGTTTGGAAAAATAAAGAAGCATACCAATGTATAACAAAGATAATGATTACTGCTGTCATTACTAATTTTAAATTTTTACAAATATAATCGCTAGGATTGTGAATTCCACTAATTAAAATCATAGAACTCATAAAATTATTGATTATTTATAATGAAAAAATTTAATTTTTAATAGACTTTAATCAAATAAATTATCCATTTGTTAGTAAGGTTTTTACGTGTAAATATTTAATACTAAATGCATTGATTAAATAAATGTTAAAGTTACACACCTAAATAAGCAATTATTTCTCTTGCAATTGCTGCACCAGCTCTATTTGCACCCATTGAATGGGCAAGCCTTCTCTCACACGTTTATCTACAATTGCTACGGCTTCTTGCCCTAATTCTTCGGTGAATTTGTTATCTCTAAAATCGAGTGATCTTCTTTTTACCTATGTTGCATCGGTAGCTTTTGAGATTTCGTCTAATAATTGAACGACTTCCAATCACAACGATATCAACTTTGTAAAATAGTTCTGAATGATTCATTTTATAAAGCTAATTAAAAGTATTTGTAAAGTCATGTAAAGAAATCGTTTTATTTGGTTTTCTTCTGAATGCGATATGTAAATAGTGAAACTTTACATCCCCAAAGTTTTAGAATTTGAATTGCTTGTAAATGATTATCTTTTTCTTTTACAATTAATTGATCGGTAAATGAAGATATAAATTGAGCCCAATAATTGTGTTTAGCATCATTCAATAAAAAGTAGAAACCAGCATCTCCAAATTGTTTTCCGCTCGAATCTAAAATCAATTCATTCTCATGACTGACTCTAGGACTCATAATAACTGTTGCATTGCCTTTTGGTAAAGGAAAAACAGCTTTGATACAGGTTTTGCCAGAAGGAAGTGTACACGTCCCGTAAATTCCCGAATAAATAACTTTACCCGAAGTTTTGAATTTTCTCAACCAAATGGTATAAATAATTTCGTTGTTTTGCGGATGATTTAGTGTGATAATTTCACTTACTAAATCTTCAGATTGCGCGATATTTTTTGTCGGAATATTTAATTGATTAATTCGCTGACTAAATAATCGGTTGACCAAATAACCAAAAAATGAAAAATAAGGATTCCATTTTACATTGAATTCTAAATCATAATTTGCTGTAGATTCATAAAAATCGATCACTTTTTTTGGTAGAATTTCAAGTTGATTATCAGTGAAATTCAATTCATGAATAGATCTTAATAATCCTTTTGAAGTTGAATTTCGAGTGACAATTAAATTTTCATTTTTTGCTAATTGATAAATAAACTCTTCGCCAATTCCGTTCAATTCTCCGAAAGGAGCAATCAACCACGGATAATCTGTAGGATTAATTTTTCTTCCCCAAAGAATCACCCATTGTTGCGTAAACCAATCCTGAAATTTTTGCATTGTAAAAGCTAAATTCATCTAAATATTTTCTTTTTTTGGAAGAAAAGATTCGCAATTATTCCATTGTCCATGTTCAGAAATTGGTTTAAACCGGAGAGTTGTAAATTCAAAATGAAAATCCTTTCGATTACGCTCTTTCATTGCGTTAGCGTGTCTTTTTGGATCAGATATTTTGCTATGTCCATTTACCATATTTGTCATTTCTAATTGAGATTTCCAGATCGAAAATGTCGAAATAATATTGGGATATCGAATAGAAGCCAAAGAAAGTGTTGTGCCTTTGTGATCACGAACTAATTTCTCGACTAGTCTTCCCCAGCGCAGAAAACGAGGAATTTCTGTGTATTTCATTCGCGCAATTGTTACCGCAACAACAGGCTCATTTGTCATATTTACCTCGATATTTTTTGTCGGAATTTGAAAACCAGAAATATTTCCCCATTGTCTCAAAAAATCTAATCGAACATGCCAGCCTTTCGTCAAAAGTTTTCCGTATGAATTGGATTTTAGAAAATTTTCGAGTGATTTTTCATCTTCCCATTGTGCAAATACAATAATAGTTTGATTGAAAATCCTTGTTTTCGAAAAAATGGGCGAACCTAATTTCATTGTGGACATCGTTTCGGAATGTTTCAAACCATTTATTTTATTTGTTTTCAAAGGAAAAAACATCAATTTAAAAGCTTGAAAATAGCTAAGCTTTGCGATATGATACGAGAAAATATTCATCTATGCAAAATACTATTTTAAAAATGAAAAGATGAAGTTGTCATTAAATATTTTGAAAGGAATTTCAAGAAAATTAAATATCAATATATAATGTTCTCTTTACTTAGTTGAGGTAGTTTTCATATTTAATCACTGTTTATAAAAAGATGAAATAATTAGAAACTTCTAATTTGATTGACAATAATTTGTACTGTGGATATCCCCCTGAATTT